>NZ_JRGK01000027.1 GCF_000764645.1 Aeromonas finlandensis | reverse complement strand
GAGATGCGGGTCGACTGCTTGGAGACCCAGGCGGCGATCTGGCTATCCTTGGGACGGCTGTGGAAATACTTCATCACCTCGAAGGTGCTCATCTTCTCCACCCGGCCGGTCACATGAACCTGACGGTCGAGGGTGTGCCAGGGGAAGAGCAGGCTGATACGGGGGTTGCCTTCCAGTTGGTGCGCTTTGCGGCTGCCCATGTTGGTGTAAAAGACCATCCCCTGGGCGTCGTAGTGCTTGAGCAGCACGGTACGCTGCCAGGGCTGACCATCGGCATCCACCGTCGCTACCACCATGGCGGTGGGATCGGTCAGTTTGGCCTCACAGGCCTGCGCCAACCACTTCTCGAACAGCGCCAGCGGATCGCTCGGGAGATCGGCCCGGTGCAGCCCACCACGGGAGTATTCACGGCGCAGATCAGCAACATCCATCATCTTGATTTTCCTTCAAATAAATAATGGTTCCACGACCATCAAGAGAGTGACGCAGGCATTGTGCGCTCGATAAAGCAACCTTGTAAACCATACAAAAAAGCGAAGAGGCTAACGCCTCTTCGCTTGGTTAATGCATATTCCAAAGAGGAGTCCCCCACCCTTTGGTTATCTGGTTTAGTAGCTCATGGTCTCACGACGACGCAGCAGCGCAGCAATACCAAGGCCCAACAGCGCGAACAGACCGGTCGAACCACCGCCGCCGCCATTGCTTTCAGGCTGGGGAGCCGGTGTATCATTGCTCTTGGTCGCCAGCTTTGGCGTAATGGCATAGAAGATATTGTCGCTACAGGCCAACTTGAGGCGCACAGTGCTGCCAGCATTGGCCGGAATGGTTACCTCATGGGCGCCATTGTTGCTCACACCATTGACCAGTGGCAGCCAACTCTTGCCTTCATCGTTGCTATAACTGATATCGACCCGCTGACAGTTGATGCGGCCACCATCGGTTCCAGCCACTTGCCAATTCACTGTGGTCGGGCTGCCAACCAGAATACGCTGGTCAGGGGCTGGCAAAATCTTGAAGTTTTGTGAACCGGTATCGACCACCTCGACCGAGGTCTCGCCATAGGCACCACCGCCTTTGCCATCACGGGCCACCAGACGGAAGTTAAGAGTACGCGGCACATTGACCCAGACATCACCTTTCTCAGCTTCCCCTTTCAACTGGGTAGCCAGCGAAGGAAAGTGGCGAACCGGGGAAGTTGTCGGCGCGGCGTAACGATACAGGGGGCCGGTTGCAAGGCGACCGGAACTCAATTGATCGCCACTCGTCGTTGCATCCCCCAGATCGACCTGCTCCCAAGTATAGGTAAGGGTATCGCCGTCAACATCATTACCCTTGCCACTCAGGCTAAATGCCACCCCTTTGGGGATCACATGTTCTGCTGGCACATCGGTAATTTCTGGCGCCTGATTATCACCATTTTGTCTCGGGAGAGGAGTACCACAACGGGAGGAAAATATAGGAGCAAGCGCCGATGGCGCCCCCTCGACTTTTATCGTGCCATTCCGCGCTTTAGCTTCACTGTTGTGGATATGCTCGAGCATCTGCTCAATCGACTTGCTATGAAAATAGGCTTCGCTGTTGAGCTGTACGTTTTGCTCCCCCATCAAACCCGCATAGCCCATTATGGAACTACCACTGCCTGGCTCCCATGCCATAGAGGGTTCTCTTTGTTTCCCGTTCGCATTATAGGTATGATCGGCATCAAATTGATGGCCGATTTCATGCGCAACAAAATCAATAAAAAATGCATCACCAACAGGATTTTTATTTCCTGTAACAGCACGAGATCTCAAGGAAGATAATCGTTCTATCTTATCACATAATGACCCTGGTAGTGCCGACCCGGCATCTTTTTCAACTTTTGTCAGTACATGACCAAGATCGAAATAGCCAAGCTCGCCCCCATTCATTTTAGACCACTGAGTCCTACTATTTATAATGGTAAGACTTGCATTCGTTATATTATTACTACTCGAGAAAGGGTCAAGCGAAGGGTCTTCGAATATAATCGTGTCATTCCCCTCTGCCAATACGAAACTAACCCCCAAGTCCCTTTCATATACCTCATTTAAACGGTTGACCAAGACAGCCAGTGAATCCAGTGCTTGAGCCTTACCGCCAAAGAACCTGGTATATTCACCAGTAGTAGAGAACGCAATACTGTACTGGGTAAGCGCTGCATTGCTATAGCTAGCCTCGTTACGAGCCGATTCAGTATTGTTTGCTAACTTTTTCTTCAGCCCAGACTTGTCAATGAATTCCTTGATATTCTTGTCATTCATTGAATGTGCATCTTTTTTGTAATAGACAGCGTAGGTACCATTGCGCTGAATATCGACAAATACCTGCTCTCCGGCATGCATAAACATGCCGTTAAAACCACGCGGCGAAATATTAAAGCGCCCGGTATTGCTGGGGGTGACCACTTCATGTCCTTTATAGGACATGATATCTGGATATTTTGCTGCCAGCGCTGGCGGTAATACGGAATAGGCTTCCAATTCATATTGAACCATCTTGCCATCAGGCAATGGCAGCGTAATCACACTTTGGCCTGCACGCAGATTATCTAAAAAATCAGGCTCTACTTCAAAAGTATTATATGCGCGAGCCCTTACAGGTTCATCGGTCTGCTTGCTGCGTTTTTCGACCATATGCCATGGGGATGCCAGCGCGATATTGGCTGACATTGCGATGACAACTGAGATTGCATTTATTGTGAACTTCATCATTATTAATCACCTGACTGAACAGCCGACGAGAATAACGTGACGCAAATCACAATTCAACTTTTTCAGCAAAAATTAAATGAATTTTATGTACATTAAAATCATATAGTTAGTGAACTAAAGTTTATAAGCAGCTCATTTTAATAGCGTTTTCAGCAGATCTTTTTAATAGAGTTAAAACTCCAAAAAAGCTATATAGAGGCTCATTTGTGAGTCATAGAATCATTCCCATGAGGTTATTACTATGTCTGGAATATTAGAGTTATAACTCCAACCATGTCAGTTTACACGCCGTTGTTCACCAGCCATTATTGCCTTGAAATCGCCTCCGGCATGCACTGTTCCAACATCCGCCGGTTATATCGGGTGGCATAGTCAATCCGCTGCTCGAACTCCGCCTTCTTGCCCATCTCAATCACATCACCGAACCCTTCCAGATAACGCACTCCGCAGCTCGCTCGCGATCTATACCATGAGGATCAATCACTAGATCCACATCCTGTCGCCGCCAGGCATCCTGCTGCTCATAAACGGCATAAGAGAAACCGTCCTGAAGCGGATCGACATAAAAGGTACGCCCCCGGTGAGTAAACATACCGTGAAAACCATGTATGGTGACATCAAATCGGCCTGTATCCGTCACCCGATCGATGGCCTTTCCACTGTAAGTATTGATAGAAGGGTAACGCTGGGCTAACGGCTCTGGGAGCAAGGCATTAGGGTTAACATCAAACTGCACCGTAGTGCCATCTGGGAGTGGCAAGGTCAACACACTGGCAAGATGCCGGGGTTCAAAGGCTTGTCCGGAACCACCACTCTGACCTTTTCAGCTCGCACATCATAGCTCCCTCCCCTTGCCAAGTTCCCATCCATGAAGGTCCACTGGGGTTCTGCTGCAACCTGAACAGACAAACTGGTGATAAACACCACAATGCCATGCTTCATAGAGCCTTCTTGCCCTACCTTGGTGACCACACGTATGGTGCAGCGTCAATGGACGATCTGCGTGACAGACAGAAAAGAAAATCCGCACAAAACCTCTGTCACGCTTAAAAATCCTGCTACTCCCGCGTTCCCCATCTCAGGCAATACAGACTGACCCCATTCAACAACGGAAAAAAGTGAAGGCGCCATTGGCGCCTTCACGGATAGCGATGGGGCAGAATATCCCCCCATTTGGATTGGTTCGTTGGCGTATTACTGCTTGTCCGCGCCCGATGCTATTGGGCAATGAATCACCATACGCTGGTTATACTCGCTGGCGTACGCGCTCAGCCGGGCATGTGCCTCTTTCTGCCCGGGTCTTATCACATCGCCCAACCCATCCAGATAGCGCACGCCACAGCGCGCCTTGGCCTCCGCCTGCTGCTCTGCAGGAATACCGGGCGCAACCTCGCCACGCCCGGCACGTACAATCAGTCGGTAGTCCTGTTTGGCAAGGTTGGCGCTAATCTCCTGTTCAAGAGGACTGGCATCAACCTGGCAGCCACCGAGCATGGCAAGCAGCAACAGGCTGATGACCCTCATGCACGCCTCCGCTGCCAACCGAGCAGCGCCAGTGCCAGGGTCCAGAATCCGAGCGACCCGCCACCACCACTACTCCCCGAGCTTGCGCTACGTTGGACCACGGGCAACTTGGACGGACTGATGGCAAAGAAGATATTGTCGCTACAGGCCACTTTCAGTCTGACGCTACTCGTCAAACCTGCTGGCAGGGTCACGGTCGCCGAACCGCTGTTGGGCTGACCAGCAGCCAGGGTGGTCCAATTTGCACCTTCATCCTGCGTCACAAAGAGATCCACCTTGCTGCAACTGATCGGCGCAACATTGGTCCCCGCCACATCCCAACTGACCGACTGGCTCCCTCCCGGGGTCAAGGTCACCCCCAGAGGCGCGGTCAGCCGGAATACACTTCCGGTATTGACGACCTGCACCTTCATATCATCGCTGGCAACCCCCCCCTTGCCATCACGAATCGTGAGTCTGAAGTTGAGATCCCGATCAATGGTCGGCCAGGCTTCCCCTTTGGCGAGCGAGCCGGAGAGCAGGGAGGGTAAGCTGGGCAAAGTCCGCTCCGGTGATGTCGTTGGTGCAACAAAACGGAAGAGCGGCCGGGTTCCGTCATCGACCATAGTCGCGACGCTGCTCGATTCGGTGCCCAGATCGATCTGTTCCCAGTTGTAGAGCAGGGGATCATTGTCCAGATCCGCACCAGCCCCCTTCAGGACAAATGGCGTCCTGGCTGGAATGACGTAATCGTTCCCGGCCGCAGCTTGCGGGGCATTATTATTCAACGCGACAGTGGTACCGCAATTTGGCACTGTCGCCATGTGCGCCCGCATCTGCTCGATAGATTTGCTGTGAAAATAAGGATCGCTGTGTGGCTGGATATTCTCTTCACCGCAGATCCCAGCATAGGCCATGATGGAGCTGCCGCTACCGGGTTCATATGCTTGTGTATCAGCCCTGTTACCACCTCCACAACTGCCCGTGGTACCGTTAAAGGTGTGGTCGGCACCGAACTGGTGGCCAATTTCATGGGCTACATAGTCGATAAAAAAGGCGTCACCAACCGGTATAGGTGACCCGGTCATCCCGGATGACTTGGCCCCAGAGGCGTAATCGGGCGGTAAAACATCCATACACAACACACCCAATCCGGCCAAACCACCGCCACCGGTATTAAGCACATGGCCAATATCAAAAGCACCGAGCGTCCCGTTAGCGAAGGCTTGTGCCTGCACAGTTATATTGATATCGGGATCCGCTATATCGTTGCCAAAGGGATCGCTTTTCGGATCGGTAAAGATCACGCTGTCATTACCTCTGGCAAGCTGAAACTCAGCCCCCACATCTCGCTGATAGACCTGATTCACCCGGTTAAGCAAGGTGGCAATGGCTGCCATGGCCAGCGGCTTGGAGCCACCGAAATACTGGGTATACTCCCCTGCCGCCGAGATGGCGATGGTGTAACGCTTGCGCGTATTGCCATCCACCAGCACCTTTCGAGCCAATGCCTTGGCATTGTTCCCGATGACTTTATCCGCCTCCTCTTCCAGACGGCTGTAGGCATCTTGCTGGTAATAAATGGCATACCCCTCGGCATTGCGCAGCGGGTCAACGAATACCGTCTTGCCCTGATAGCTGAACATGCCATGGAAACCCTGCGGACCCAGGTCAAAACGCCCGGTCTCTACCGGTTGAGCCGGGTTATGTCCCTTGAACGTCAGAATGTCGGGATACTTGGCGGCAAGATCGGGGGGGAGCAAGTCGTAGGGTTCCAGAGTGAAGCTCACCTCCCCCCCATCGGGCAATGGCAAGGTCAGCTGACGAGCCCCCGCTTGCAGCCCGGCAAAATAGTCAAGCGGCACCTTGGCAACCCGAAACTGATTGGCCCGTACTTCGTAACCGTCGGCCGCGTTGGCTCGTGCGGCAACCGTGCTCCACTCATTGGCCATCAGCGCAGTAGAGCCCAATAAACTGGCCACTATCAGGGCCAAAGAAGAGTATTTCGTCACATGCATTGTTTTTATTCCTTTATTAATGCACTTGCCTGAATCGCAGCCCGTACTTTTATGTTTATGCGGCCACACGAATACAACGCTGACGCAACCCTTTCCATCATTCCCGGATGGCGAGTGTTGCGCCAACTCTGTCGAACCCCTATCATTGCGCGGATTTGTCAATTTTAGAACTGCCATTCTTTGCAAAGGTGCGGTTCATCTTTATCTGGCCAAGGTTAATCTCATGCTCAAATCCCCACTGTTGCCCCGTTTCGGGGATCTGGTCGTTGCCATTGTTGACGATGTGCTCGGTCAGGGTCTCACCCTCGACCGCGCTTATGCCCGTCACTTCTCCGGCATCGAACTCAAACCGCAAGAACAGGCAAGGATTGCCCTGGTCACAGGCGACCTGCTGCGTCGCCTGAGCCTCTATTGCGCCCTGACCGGCATTCAGGTGCGTCAGGCCGAAAAGAATGTCTGGCCGCTGCTGCACAGCTGGCACGCCTTCCACAAAATTGACCAGCCCAACAACCCGACGCTGGATCGCTTCAATGAAGAGGCATTCCGTCGCCGTCTGACCGAGGCGAAGAAGAACCCGGTGCTGATGGATGGTTGCCCGAGCTGGCTGGAGAAACTGGGCAACGAGCAGTTGGGTGAAGCCTGGCCTGCCGAGCGTGCCGCCCTGGCCTGGATGCCCAAGCGCTACCTGCGGGTCAACACCCTCAAGTGCACCCGTGATGAGCTGCAGGCCATTCTGGCCAAAGAGCATGTCACCACCATTCCGGTTGAAGGTGTGGATACTGCCCTGCAGGTCACCTCTGACGCAGCCCTGTTCCGTACCAAGGCCTTTGCCGATGGTCGCTTCGAACAGCAGGACGCAGGCTCCCAGCTGGTTGCAGCTGCATTGGAAGTCGCCCCGGGCATGCGGGTTATCGACGCCTGCGCCGGTGCCGGTGGCAAGACCCTGCATATCGCCGCCATGATGCAGGGCAAGGGCCGCCTGCTGGCGATGGATGTGGAAGAGTGGAAGCTGGAGAACCTCAAGCAGCGCGCCCGTCGCGCCGGTGCCCACAACGTGGAGACCCGGGTCATCACCAGCAGCAAGACTGTCAAGCGCCTCAAAGAGAGCGCCGACCGCGTACTGCTGGACGTGCCCTGCTCCGGTCTTGGCGTACTCAAGCGCAATCCGGATGCCAAGTGGCGTGATACCGCCGAGCGTCTGCCGGTGCTGGTCGCGCTGCAAGAAGAGATCCTGCAGCGTTACAGCCAGATGGTGAAGGTCGGCGGTCTGCTGGTCTATGCAACCTGTTCCATCCTGCCCCAGGAGAACCGCCAGCAGGTGGACAAGTTCCTCGCGGCCAACGAGAATTTCCGTCTGCGTGACGATCACACCGTGAGCCCGTCCGAGACCGGTTTTGACGGCTTCTACATGGCTCGTATCGAACGGATCGCCTGATCTGCCCGATGACCATATAGACAAAAGCGGCTGCCATTGGCAGCCGCTCTGTTTTGGCTTGCTGACACGCTCCCGATGGGGGTTACAGCGCGGCAATCGCCTCAATCTCGATCTTCACATCCTTCGGCAAGCGGGCCACTTCCACGCAGGAGCGCGCCGGATACATGGCATCGTGCCGGGTGAAAAAGTCGTTGTAGACCTGATTCACCGCAGCAAAGTCGTTCAGATCCGAGACAAACACCGTGGTCTTGATGATGTTGCGCACCTGACCGCCTGCCGCCTCGACAATCGCCTGCACGTTTTGCAGCGAACGCAGGGTCTGCGCTTCGATGGTCTCGGGGATCTCGCCGCTCACCGGATCCAGCGGGATTTGGCCCGAGGTGTAGATCATGTTGCCGGTCACGCTGCTGAGGGTAACGCCCTGCACATAGGGGCCGATGGCACCCGGTGCCGCTTTGGTACTAATAACCTGTCGCATCCTAGCTTTCTCCTTGATGTCATAAAACGGGGTTGGCCCGAAGCAAGCCTGCTCGCCCCGGGCCCATAAGTCAGATCATGTTGGTGAAGGTTCTGGAAATCACATCCTGCTGCTGCTCGCGGGTCAGGGCGTTGAAGCGCACCGCATAGCCGGAGACCCGGATGGTCAGGCTGGGGTATTTGTCCGGATTGTCGATGGCATCGAGCAGCATCTTGCGGTTCATCACGTTGACGTTGAGGTGCTGGCCTCCTTCCACATCCCGCTCGTGATGGAAGTAGCCATCCATCAGCCCCACCAGATTGTTCTCGCGATTGGCGGGCTCCTTGCCGAGCGCCCCCGGCACGATGGAGAAGGTGTAGGAGATCCCGTCCTTGGCATATTTGAACGGCAGCTTGGCCACCGAGGCGAGCGAGGCGACAGCCCCCTTGCGATCCCGACCGTGCATCGGATTGGCACCCGGCGCAAACGGCGCACCGGCACGGCGGCCATCCGGGGTGTTGCCGGTCTTTTGGCCATAGACCACGTTGGAGGTGATGGTCAGGATCGACTGGGTCGGCACCGCATTGCGGTAGGTCGGCAGCGCCTGGATCTTCTTCATAAAGCGCTCGACCAGATCGCAGGCGATGGAGTCGGCCCGCTCGTCGTTGTTGCCGTACTGGGGATACTCCCCCTCAATCACGAAATCGACCGCCAGCCCGTCAGCATCACGCACCGGCTTGACCCTGGCGTACTTGATGGCCGCCAGCGAATCGACCGCCACCGACAGACCGGCAATACCGCAGGCCATGGTGCGGTAGACGTCGCGATCGTGCAGCGCCATCAAGGAAGCCTCGTAGCTGTATTTGTCGTGCATGTAGTGGATAAGGTTGAGCGCGCTGATGTACTGCACTGCCAGCCAATCCATAAAGCTGTCGAGGCTCGCCATGACGGTGTCGTAATCCAGTACCTTGTCCATGATGGGCGCCACTTTCGGGCCAACCTGGATCTTCAGCTTCTCGTCCACCCCGCCGTTGATGCAATAAAGCAGTGTCTTCGCCAAGTTGGCGCGGGCACCGAAGAACTGCATCTGCTTGCCGATCACCATGGGGCTCACGCAGCAGGCGATGGCGTAGTCATCGCTCTCGAAGTCGGTGCGCATCAGGTCATCGTTCTCATACTGCAGGGATGAGGTATCGATGGAGACGCGAGCCGCATAGGTCTTGAAGGCCCGCGGCAGCCCCTCTGCCCAGAGGATGGTGAGGTTGGGTTCGGGCGCCGGCCCCATGGTCTTGAGGGTATGGAGGTAACGGAAAGAGTTTCTGGTCACCAGAGTGCGACCATCCAGCCCCATGCCGCCGATCACCTCGGTCGCCCAGATGGGATCGCCAGAGAAGAGGGAGTCAAACTCGGGGGTACGCAGGAAGCGTACCATGCGGATCTTCATGATGAAGTGATCGACCAGTTCCTGGGCATCCTGCTCGCTGATGAGCCCCGCCTTCAGATCACGCTCGATATAGATGTCGAGGAAGGTGGCGGTACGACCGAGGGACATGGCCCCGCCATTTTGTGACTTCACCGCCGCCAGATAGGCAAAGTAGAGCCACTGCACCGCCTGCTGGGCGGTGCGGGCCGGGGCGGAAATATCGCAACCGTAGCTCGCCGCCATCTGTTTGATCTGCACCAGTGCCCGCTTGTGCTCGGCCAGCTCCTCGCGCAGACGGATCACCTGCTCCAGCTGCTCTCCCCGCTCGAGAGCCGGTTGCAGATCGGCGAACTGCAGCTCCCGCTCACGGATAAGATAATCTATGCCATAGAGTGCAACCCGACGATAATCCCCGATAATGCGACCACGGCCATAACCATCCGGCAAACCGGTCAAAATTCCCGATTTTCGGCAGCGCAACATCTCGGGAGAGTAGACGTCGAACACCCCCTGATTATGGGTTTTGCGCAATTCGCTGAAGGTATATTCAAATTCGGGATCCATCTCCCGGCCATATGCTTCAAAAGAGCTTTTGATCATATTTACACCGCCAAACGGGTGCAGTGCTCTTTTCAGCGGCTGGTCGGTTTGCAGGCCAACGATTTTTTCCAGCCCCTGCTCGATATAACCCGGCCCGTGGGCTGTGATTGTGGTGGCAATATTGGTATCAAAATCGACCGGCGCGTGGGTAGCATTCTCAATGCGGATACCCTCCATCACCTTGTTCCACAAGGTGGTGGTCGCCTCGGTGGCATCCGCCAGAAACTGTTCGTCACCTTCATACGGGGTATAGTTTTGCTGGATGAAATCACGAACGTTGATTTCATCTTTCCAGTTTTCACCGGCAAAACCTTGCCACGCCTGGATATAACTATCCTGATCCAATTGCACATCAATTTTCATTCAATAAACCTCGTTCACGATTCATGACATTACAGTTGAAATATTCAGACACACTCGGCCTGACGGATCTGTTGACCCAGACGAATGGCATCCAGCGCGATCATTTTCTCTTCATTGGTGGGAATAACCGCTGCAAATATTGCCGATGAGTGTGCAGAAATAACCCGACATCCCATGGTATTGGGTTGTTTATTCAACTCATCACTCATGGCGATGCCAAATACCTGTAGCCGTTCGCACACCAGCTTTCTGATAAGGGCCGAGTTTTCGCCGATCCCGCCGGTGAAAATAACCGCATCCAGTCGGCGCAATGAGGTGGCATGGCCGCCAATATGGCGGGCAATACGGTGGACAAAGGCATGGATCGCCAGTTTCGCCCCGGGGTGACCTTCGTGATAAGCCGCCTCCAGCACCCGCATATCGGAAGAGAGGCCGGAAATACCGAGCAAGCCGGAGTGCTTGTTCAATATCCGCTCGATATCCTCGATGGATTGCCCGGTTTTGCTGGCAATATAGGCCAGCGCGCCGAAATCAATATCACCGCTGCGACTGCCCATAATCAGCCCCTCAAGCGGCGTCATCCCCATCGAGGTATCGACACTCTTGCCATCCTGTACCGCGCAAATAGAGGCGCCATTGCCCAGATGAGCAATCACCACTCCGGCATCGTTGCCATTCAACCCAAGAAAGGAGACTGCCTGCTCGGCGACATAGCGATGAGAGGTGCCATGGAAGCCATAACGGCGCACACCGTAATCCTGCAAATATTGATAAGGGAGCCCATAGATATACGCCTCCGGCTTCAGGGTCTGGTGAAAGCCGGTATCGAATACTGCAATCTGGGGCTGTGTTGGAAATAGCTGACGAGCTGCCATCACACCGCTCAAATTGGCGTGATTATGCAGGGGAGCCAAGGGTGACACCTGCTTTATTTTGGCCAAGACATTTTCATCAATGATCACGGCTTCGCTAAATTCGCTGCCACCATGAGCAATTCGATGACCAACCAGCGCAATGGCATCCAGCAGCTCCCGTTTTTTCAATTCTGCCGCGATGGCAGCCAATGCACAGGTGTGGTTATTTTCAGGTAATGACATAGCGGGCTCTTTACCCACTTGCAATTGAGGATGGGCCGTTTCAATACCATCCGCCATACCGGATATCACCACCTCACAGGATTGACTATCCAGTACGGAGAATTTGACCGATGAGGAGCCGCAATTGATAACCAGAACCAACGAATCAAACTTCATTACATCGCCTCGATATGAATAGTGTCGAGTCACTGCAGTCAGGACATTTCACCATAGTGATTAAACAAACTGCTCAAATAACGGCTAGCCTTGCCCAGGGTCCAAATAATTGGGCCAACAAAGAACCGGTTATTGATCATGTCTGACTGCACCATCCAGACCCCGCCAAGGGGGCCTGAATGGTTGATGACTTGCAGAAAAGGTTTTCAGAACAGCTTGGAAACAATATTCAGGATGGTCAGCACACCGATAATGGTGACAAACAGGTTGCTGGCTTGACCTTTATATTTTGCCAGTGCCGGTGTCTTGCTCACCGCATACATCGGCAGCAGGCAGAGCAGAGAGGCGATAATGGGCGCCCCCATTGCTTCAATCAGGTCAAGGATGTTGGGGTTGACATAGGCGACCAGCCAAGTGGAGCCCATGATGAACAACATACTGATCATGTTCAGCTTTTTCAAAGAGACCTTGTTCTTGTCACCTTGATAGCCAAAGCGGAGGATCAGGCCGTTCAACCCTTCCAGGGTCCCCAGATAGTGGCCGAAGAAGGACTTGAAGATGGCAACCAGCGCAATAATGGACGCCGCATACTCCAGGGTGGTGGCAAACGCAGACTTGCTGCCAGTCATCGAAGAGAAGTGGTTGGCCAGATAGGAGAGCACCGGAATATTCTGGGCCTTGGCCTCTGCCATGTTTTGCGGCGAGAGGGTAAACAGGCAGCTGAAAGCGAAGAACATCACCACGGCCACCATCAACATGCTGGCACCAGAGATGATTTTGGAGCAGCGCTTCTCGGTAAAATCACGCCCGAACTCCTGCTCATACTCTTCCCGCTTGGAGACGATGAAAGAGGAGACAATCGGCGAGAAGTTGAAGGAGAAGACCATGATGGAGATGCCCAGCCAGACGGTAACCAGAATACCATCATGACCGAACATGGATATGTCACTCAGGTTGACCTGGTCAAATACCGCACTGTTCCAGTAGGGCACCAGCGACAGAGAGATAACGATCAGACTGGCGATAAAGGGAAAGACCAGATAGCTCATCACCTTGACCATCAAATCTTTACCAAAGTAGATCACGAATGCCATCAACATCAGCAAGGCCAGTGCAACCACACCTCTATTCAGCGGGGCCAGCTGCAACTGATGCTCCCAAAACGCCATAAAGGTATTGGTAATGGTGACACCATATATCCAGAGCAGGGGGCAGATGGCAAAGAAGTAGAGGAAGGTAATCACCACACCGCCCATCTTGCCGAAATGCTCTTCTACAGTTTCGGTGATATTGGCGGAAGGATTACTGCCGGAGAGGCATAATCTGGCAAGGGCCCGGTGACAATAGAATGCGATGGGATAAGCCAGCATCAGCATAATCAATATCGGGATCAGGCCACCATATCCGGCCCGGATTGGAAAGAACAATACCCCCGCCCCGATAGCAGTACCGAACAGACCCAATCCCCATGTGGTATCAGATTTACGCCATGCACGTGCATTCTCTTTACTGCTGGTAACAACACTGTCTAATATCATGACTGCATTCCTTACAGGCTAAATTGACGAATATTGTTCTGTTCGATAATTTCAGCAATTCGAGTCAAATCGATATTGCCACCAGAAATAATGCTGACGGTCTTTTTACCTTCGACATGATGTTTCAGCTTGCCACTGAGCAGTGCCGCAGATGCGAGGGCACCAGCCCCTTCCGTAATAATTTTATTACGCTGGATCATATCGACCATACTGTGACGAATATCGTCTTCGGTAACCAATACAATGTCATCTACCAGTTGCTTGACGATTTCAAAGGTTAGCGAACCGGGTCTTGCCACATCACAACCATCTGCCAGGGTGCTGCTGGTTCTGTGATTGGTAATAGTGCCAGCATAAAAAGAGGCTGCCATGCCGTGCACATTTTCGGATTGCACACCAATCACCTTGATAGTCGGGTTAATGGATTTAATGGCCATGGCAATACCAGCAATCAAACCACCACCACCAATCGGCACTATGATGTTATCGACATCATACAAATCTTCGATAATTTCCAGGCCAATGGTGCCCTGGCCGGCAATCACTTTTGCATCGTCGAAAGGGGGGATAAATACGCGGCCTTCCATCTCCACAATTTCACTGACTTTGGCAATGGTATCATTGAAGCTATTACCGTGGAGGATCACTTCAGCGGAATAATCTCTGGTTGCAGCGATTTTTGATGTGGGTGCACAGCAGGGCATGACAACCTTGGCATCAATACCAAGCATGGCACTGGAGAGTGATACACCTTGCGCATGGTTGCCCGCCGAGCAGGCGACAACACCTTTTTGTCGGTCTTCCAGACTTAATGAACTGAGTTTATTGAAGGCACCACGAATTTTAAAAGAGCCTGTCCGTTGCATGTTTTCCAGCTTGAGGTAAACCTCGCCATGACAACGTTCACTGATGTAATTTGAGGGTAGTTGCGCGGTTTTGTATATATGATTGGTCAGTCTTTTTTTGGCTTCAGTAATATCATGAAGACCAATGGGCAGATTGCTATACATCTTCATCGCAAATCTCTTTTTATTTATTAATTTGTAGGGTTTTACTTCACAAGGCGCAGCGATACTAGGTTTTATCACCTGCAATTAATGTGAGCATCAACACAAAAAAACATGTAAAGAGACTAGCTCATTGTGAAATTATCAAAAAATGTGACAACGGCAACACTCGAATCCCAATGGATTAGAAAATATAATCAGGAACTCTTAAATTATATAATTAACAACTAGCAAACAATGCATTAAAGATTAGATTTTTTAATGCAAAAAGGCTATGCAACTCAACCTGTATGAGCATAGATATCCTGCTCGCAATGTTTGTACGGCTTGGATCGCCGACAAATAAAAAAGGAGCCAAAGTGGCTCCTTTTTCAGCAATATGAACACCCGCTTATTCAGCAGCAGCGTCATCCTGCTTGTACTTGGCGGCAGTTTCCTTGATCAGGGACTGCAACTCGCCAGCCTGGAACATCTCGATCATGATGTCACAGCCACCGATCAGCTCACCCTCGACCCACAACTGGGGGAACGTCGGCCAGTTGGCAAATTTTGGCAACTCGGCACGAATATCCGGGTTTTGCAGGATATCAACGAATGCAAATGGCTCGCCACAGGACATCAGAGCCTGGGAGGCCTGGGCAGAGAAGCCACAGCTGGGTAGCTTGGGGGAGCCCTTCATGTAGATGATGATGGGGTTGTCAGCCAGCTGCTGCTTAATCTTTTCAATAGTTTCCATAGGTGCCTCACTAGAGCGATTTCGGCGGCCATTCTACTGCAATCTTGCCCGAGCACAAACTGGCAAAGGGGTAACCCGGCTCGAATTGCGCAAAGAACCCACTCTGGCTTGATCGCGATCATGGCGCCAATCAAGAGTTGTTAGGCCATCTTTGATACTGCTACAATCCCTTGGCTTTGGGCTACCCAGCCCCATCATTTTAAAAACAACTCTTTTCACATATAGAAAAGATTCCGCAATGTCTTGCAACCGTCGCATTTGCACGGTCCAGCCAATGGAGAGTAGAAAATGGCATTCGAACTTCCCGCTCTGCCCTATGCAATCAACGCTCTGGCACCGCACATCTCCCAAGAAACTCTGGAATATCACCACGGCAAGCACCACAACACCTACGTGGTCAACCTGAACAATCTGGTGCCGGGTACCGAGTTTGAAGGCAAGTCTCTGGAAGAGATCATCAAGACCTCCAGCGGCGGCATCTTCAACAACGCCGCCCAGATATGGAACCACACCTTCTACTGGCACTGCCTCTCCCCGAATGGCGGTGGCGAGCCGACTGGCGCCCTGGCTGATGCCATCAACAAGGCGTTTGGCTCCTTCGTCGAGTTCAAAGATGCCTTCACCAAATCTGCCATCGGCAACTTTGGCTCCAGCTGGACTTGGCTGGTGAAGAAAGCTGACGGCTCTCTGGCCATCGTCAACACCTCCAACGCCGGTTGCCCGCTGACCGAAGCCGGTACTACTCCGCTGCTGACCGTTGACCTGTGGGAGCACGCCTACTACATCGATTTCCGCAACCTGCGTCCGAAGTACATGGAAACCTTCTGGAACCTTGTGAACTGGGAATTCGTGGCCAAGAACCTGGCTGCCTAATCAGCCTCTCTTGCCAAAACGCTCCGCACTGCGGGGCGTTTTTTATGTCTGTGTGGCAGCGAAGATGAAAAAGGCGCCCGCAGGCGCCTTTTACATATCGAGATAACCAGCTTACTGGTCTAACTCGTCCATATATTCATCCAGATTGGCATCATCAGCCTTATCTGCCTGCTCCTGTTTCATCTCCCCCTCGCGGCCAGTCACCTTGTTCTGGTTATGCTGCAGATAGAAATCTTTGGTCAGCGCATACGGATCGAGTGCGTTGTCGATGATCCGTTCCTGATCGATCAGCTTGGCGCGAGTCCCCAAACCATCCAGTACCCAATGGGTAAATCTCAGCGGGATCGTCAACAAGGCATAGGGGAAATAGATGGTATCGATCGTATCACCGACCAGCTCACGGGTCGTTGTCGGGCCATAGACTGGCACCATGATGTAAGCTCCATCGCCAATATCGGCTTTACCCAATAAGGTATCCATCTCCAGCTTGTTACGGGCAAGACCAGCATGCTTGGCCACATCAAAGATACCCAGCAGACCGACCGTGGTGTTGAGGGTGAAACGGCCCAAATTGGTGCCTGCCCCCTTCAAATCACCGATGATCAGATGGTTGACCATGCTGCTCGGTTCATCAAAGTTGGCAACAAAGTTGGCGATGCCATCCTTCACCCCCGCCGGTACATAACGGGCATAGCCATGCACGACCGGGCGAGCCACATAGGGCTCAAGTACATCGTAATTCACCGCCCACATGGCCCTGTTTGCCCCCTGGAAGGGGTCGCGAGGATCGGCCGCGGTACTGGTTGCGCCAGGATGGCTCATCCCTGGATTGACATCCAGGCTCTCTGGGCCGGGCTTGGGTGGGCCACCGGCACAGCCAGCCAACAAGAGG
Organism: Aeromonas finlandensis; assembly: GCF_000764645.1. GTDB lineage: Bacteria > Pseudomonadota > Gammaproteobacteria > Enterobacterales > Aeromonadaceae > Aeromonas > Aeromonas finlandensis. Next base: position 6,824 of record NZ_JRGK01000027.1, on the reverse strand, counting down.
GCTGACAGCACGGCACCTGTACGAAGACACATATGGAAGTCCTGACGTTTTATTTTGATTTATCAGAAGTATAGATAACCCGGCCCCATCCAGGGGCCGGGTTATCAGAGGGGTATATTAGAGGGCGTGATCGATACGGATGTCAATCGGAGCAGAGGGAATATCAGCTGTCTTGATGGGCTTGGACAGCCCCTCGAAAGCCCCTTCCTTGTTCATTACGTTGCCACCGCGCGAGAGACGCGCCTTGAACTGCAACTCTGGATAGGTCGCCAGCTTGCTGCCTTCCATCATCGCATCGCCATCCCCCAGCGAGAGCGTGACAGGCAGGGTGGGCCCTGCTATGCGCTTGACGGCGATCGGCATGGGCGGCCCATTGGGCACCACGGCAAAGACGAAGAGATGGGCATCCTCCGGCATCTGAATACCAGCCGCCAGCGTGATATGGATAGGGAACTCCCCAGCCTTCACCTCGGATGTTGCCGGGTGCGCTTGAGCACTAGTTGCTACGCCAGGAGTCGTCACAGCCACGCCACGCTGTTTCAGCTGTGCACGGGCATACTCCATGGAGCGCTCGACCATCACGTAACGGGGGGACCCTTTCTCCATCAGTGGCAACATCGCCTGCCAGCGTTCCAGAGCTGTCTGGAACTCCTCTTTCTGCAGCGCCATAAAGGCATAGACGGAGCGCGCTTCGATATTGTCCGGATCCTGAGCGATAGCAGCCTGCAACAGGGCATCTGCTTGGGCCTCATTCCCCGTCATCATCAACGCTTGGGCGTAGGGCACCGCCACCAGCGATTTTTGTGGCGCCAGCGTGTAGGCACGCTCCAGCGCATCGTTGGCCATCTCGGGATCATTGCCATCCAGCGCCAAGCGCCCCAGCAGCAACCAGCCACGGTAGTCGTTCGGTTCATTCTTGAGACGGGTACGCAGCGCCAGCGTGAAGTCCAGCAGATCCTGCTCGGTCACCTTGGCATCACGCTCAACCAGAATGCGATTACTAAGCTCGCCCAGACGGCTGCTGGCATCTTGCCAGCGGCTCACCTCCTGCCAGGAGCCCAGCTTGTAGTAGAGCCCCAGACTCACCACCACCAGCACCACGACACCCGGGATCCAGATCAGACTCTTGCCACTGCGGGCGGTCTGCTCCACATCGGGAATATCATCCAAGAGGCTTCGCTGCAGCTCGACCAGCGAATCAGACTCCTCGGCCAATACCCCCTGCTCGCGCTCTTCGCCAATCTCCAGCAGCCGCTGGCGATAGAGCTGTTTGTTGAGCGCCGAACGACTGATGCTCTGTTTACCTTCACCACGCCACAGCGGCACGACGAGCGCCAGACTCACCAGCACCAGCAAGCCCGCGATCACTATCCAAAAAGCGGTCATTGTTTCTCTTCCTCTTTGAGCAACTCGGCCAGACGACGCCGTTCCTTCTCGCTCAGGGTGTTATCCGGTTGTTTTTTCACCGCCTGGGGGCGGCGGCTGCGCATCACGACCACGGCGCCACCGATCAGGATCACCAGCAGCGGGCCAAGCCAGAGGATCAGGGTAGAGGCCATCAGGGGCGGGTTATAGAGGATAAAGTTGCCGTAGCGGGCCACCATGTAATCCACGATCTCCTCTTTATCCTTGCCCTCGCGCACCATCTGGTAGGTCTTGTCGCGCAAGTCCTTGGCCAGCCCCGCATTGGAGTCGGCAATATCCTGGTTCTGGCACTTGGGACAGCGCAGCTCTTTGGTCAGTTCGCGAAAGACCTGCTCCTGATTGTCGTTGTCGAAGGTATAAACATCGATAGCAGCCATAGCTGGCGCTTGTACCACCCAACCCAGCAACAGCAGCATGGCAGCAATAAATACTCTCATCAGGACTCCCCTCACTTCATGGCATCAAAGATGGGTTTGAGGGTCGACGCCCAATTTTCGGGGTTGATATCCCCCACGTGGCGATAACGGATGATCCCCTTGCTGTCGATAAAGAAGGTCTCCGGCGCGCCGTATACCCCGAGATCCAACCCCAGCATGCCGTCCGGATCATAGAGATTGACCTGATAGGGGTTGCCCAGTTCGGCCAGCCACTTGATCGCCTTGTCGCGTTCATCCTTGTAGTTCATGCCAACGATGTAGATCCCCTGCCCCGCCAGCTGTTTGAGGTAGGTGTGCTCGCCATAGCAGGTGGGGCACCAGGTAGCCCAGACGTTAAGCAGCATGGGGCGACCGGTCAGGATGGTGCGATCATGCTGTTTGTCCAGATCGTAAATATCCTGCAGGGTGAACACCGGTACCTCTTTGCCCACCATCACGGACTCGAGCTTGGTGGGGTCGGAGTAGAGCCCCTTGAACAGGAACACCGCCCCCAGCAAAAAGACGATAAAGGGGATTAAAAACAACCAGGTCTTTTTGCTCATGCCTTGACCTCCTCCTCACGAGGGCCGAAACGGTAACGCTTGTCGAGCATCGCCAACACACCACCGATGGCCATCAAGACGCCGCCGAACCAGATCCAGCGCACAAAGGGTTTGTAGTAGATCCGCACCGCCCAGGCACCGTTGTCGAGCTGTTCGCCCAGTGCCGCATAGAGATCTCGGGTGATGCCAGCATCAATGGCCGCTTCGGTCATCGGCATCCGGGTCACCTTGTACATCCGCTTCTCGGGTTTGAGCACGGCGACCTGCTTGCCATTCTTGTGCACTTCCAGCACACCCTTGAAGCCATCGTAGTTGGGGCCGTTCTTCTCCTTGATCCCGGCAAAGACGAACTCGTAGTCAGCAAAGTGCACCCGATCACCCGCCTGCATCCGCAGATCCTTCTCGATGCTGTAGTTCTGGGTGCAGGCGATACCGATGATGCTGACTGCCAACCCCACATGGCCGAGGATCATGGCCCAGTGGCTGTTACCAAGCTTGCGCACACCGACCGCAAAGTTGTGCTTGTGGGTGGCTCGCGCCCAGGTCTCCTGCACGCTGGTAACGATGATCCAGACCCCCAGACCAATCCCTACCGCCGCCCACGGCTTGAAGGTTTCGGCCAAGGCCAGTGGCAATAGCAAGGCAGCAGCCAGACTCAGCACCAGCGCTACGATCACCTTGTTTCTGAGTTCTCCCAGATCCTGACGACGCCAGCGGAACAGCGGACCAACCCCCAACAGCAGGGCAAACGGGATGATCAGCCAGCTGTAGATGTGGTTGAAGAAGGGGGTGCCGATAGAGATGCTACCCAGTCCCAGCTCCTTGTGTACCAGCGGCAGCAAGGTGCCGAGCAGTACGGTCAGCAGGCCCGCGACCAGCATGATGTTGTTACAGAGCAACAGGGTCTCGCGACTCCACAGCTCGTGTTTACCGTGGCTCTTCACCTGCGAGCCTTTGAAGGCAAACAGCAACAAGGATGAGCCGATCACTGCCAGCAGGAAGCCGAGAATAAACAGGCCGCGGGTCGGGTCGGAGGCAAACGCATGCACCGACACCAGCACACCGGAGCGCACCAGGAAGGTGCCGAGCAGGCTCAACGAGAAGGCGGAGAGAGCCAGCAACACGGTCCATGCCTTGAAGGTGGCGCGCTTCTCGCTCACCGCCAGTGAGTGCAGCAGGGCGGTACCCGCCAGCCAGGGCATGAAGGAGGCATTTTCTACCGGATCCCAGAACCACCAACCGCCCCAGCCGAGCTCGTAGTACGCCCACCAGGAGCCGAGCACGATACCCAGCGTCAGGAATACCCAGGCCGCCATGGTCCAGGGGCGTGACCAGCGGGCCCAGGTCGCATCGAGTCGGCCGGTCATCAGCGAGGCAATGGCAAAGGCAAACGCTACCGAGAAGCCCACATACCCCATGTAGAGCATCGGCGGATGGAAGATCAGACCCGGATCCTGCAGCAGCGGATTGAGGTCACGGCCATCTACCGGGAAATAGGGCAACGTACGGATGAAGGGATCGGAGGTGAACAGTACGAACGCGGTGAAGCCGACCGAGATCAGGCCCAACACGCCGAGTACCCGCGCCACCGCATCAAGCGGCAGACGACGGCTGAACATGGCAACCGCCGCAGTCCAGCCTCCCAGGGTCAGAACCCACAGCAGCAGGGAACCTTCGTGGGCGCCCCACACCGCAGAGATGCGATAGGCCAGTGGCAGCAGGCTGTTGGAGTTAGTGGCCACATACTGCACGGTGAAGTCGTTATCGATAAAGGCCCAGGTCAGGCAGAGAAACGACAGCAGCAACAGCAAAAACTGGGCATAGGCAAGCGGGCGAGCCGCCGACATCATGCCAAGGCGCCCCCAACTGGCCCCCAGCAGCGGATAGCTACCCAGCAGCAAGGCTGTGGCAAGGGCCAGGATCAGTGAGAACTGTCCTAATTCCGGGATCATGGACGGATTCCTTTCAATTGAACTGCGACAAATGCAGGCTCACAGACAAGCCATGGTGAAAACGGCGCAGGAGCAGCAGGGATCATGACTTGGCTCCCTTCAACTGCGCTTCGGTATATTGCGGCTTTAAATGGACACCGTTGGTGGCATCGGCCACTTCCGGCGGCATGTAGTTTTCATCGTGCTTGGCCAGCACCTCGAACGCCGCCACTGTCGTGGCATCCTTGAGGGTCCCCTGAGCCACAATCCCCTGCCCTTCACGGAACAGATCCGGCAGGATGCCGTCAAACTCGACCGTCACCAAATGACCGCCGTTGTCCACCAGCTTGAAAGCGACCTTGAGACTCTGGGGATCCCGCTGCACCGACCCCGGTACCACCAGCCCACCGATGCGCAGACGCTGCCCCTCTTCCGGCTTGATCTTGTCCGGCCCCTTCCCCTCCACCAGCTCACTCGGGGTATAGAAGAGATCGATGTTCTGACTGAGGGCGTAGAGCACCAGTCCGCTGACGGTGGCCAGACCCAGGGTAATGGCCAGAATGATGGTGAGGCGTTTTTTGCGTCTCGGGTTCATAGGGTGTTCTCCATCTGCTGGGCCGCCTTGCGACGGGCCTCGCGCGCCTGTTTGCTGCGCAACTCGCCGAGCAGGCTGCGGGTTTTCATGCGGGTAGAAATGATGATGCCGACCAGACACACCAGCGTCAGGCCAAAGGAGAGCCAGACATAGAAGGCGTAACCGCCCATCGCCATAAAATCACTGAAAGAGGCAAAGTGCATGCTTACTTCTCCTGCTTGGCAAGATCGATGACCCAGGGGCGATGCCACTCCCGCATCAAGAGCTCATTGCGAAAACGCATCAGGGTCAGGGCACCGAGAAACGTGGCAAACGCCAGGATCATCATCAGCAGGGGCCAGAGCATCTCGGGGGAAATGGACGGTTTGTCAAATTTGGTGATGGTGGCCCCCTGATGCAGGGTGTTCCACCACTCCACCGAGTAGTGAATGATGGGCAGGTTAATCACCCCGACCAGCGCCAAAATGCCCGCGGCACGGCCAGCGACCACCTTGTCACTGAAGGCGTTGTAGAGGGCAATCACACCGAGGTAGAGAAACAGCAGGATCAGCTCCGAGGTGAGCCGCGCATCCCATACCCACCAAGTGCCCCACATAGGCTTGCCCCATGCCGCACCGGTAAAGAGGGCGATAAAGGTAAATACGGCGCCGACCGGCGCAATGGCTGCAACCGTCATGTCCGCCATCCGTAGCTGCCACACCAATCCGATAAAGGCGGCCACCGCCATAGTGGAGTAGGCCCCCATGGAGAGAATGGCGGAAGGCACGTGGATATAGATGATCCGGAAGGAATCCCCCTGCTGGTAATCCGCCGGCGCAAACGCGAGGCCCCAGACAGTTCCGATCACAAACGAAAGCAGACTAATCACCGCAAACCAGGGCAACAGAGTGCCTGCCAATTGATAGGCCCGCTCCGGTTTGGCATAAGGGTGCAACCATTTCCACATAGCTCACAAAACCTTTTTGTTATTAATCGTTTGGCGAGGCCTACCATACCGACCACGGGGCTGCATCAAATACCCCGAAAGCAATAAGCGGCGCTCAGCTTGATCCATCGCAACTTAATTTCTTTAAAACCTGCCCCATGCGGAGCCAAAACTTCGTTTCTCTACACAATCAATTGAGACTGACCCGCAACGCCGCCGAAACGGCGAGCGGTGTCAGCGTCAAAGCCCCCACCAGCATGGCGGCCAAAATGGCAAGCTGCCCACCATAGGGCAAGCTCATCCCCGCAGCATCGATGGCGGAGGTGGCAAAAATCAGCACCGGAATATAGAGCGGCAGGATCAGCAGACTGAGCAGTACTCCTCCTTTGCGCAGCCCCACCGTCAAGGCGACACCGACAGCACCGAGCAGGCTCAGCACAGGGGTGCCAAGTGCCAGCGTCGCGACGACAGCCAGATAGGTATTCATATCCAGCGACAGCAAAATCGCCAGCAAGGGAGAGATCAACAGCAGCGGCAACCCGGTCAGCAGCCAGTGAGCGACCACTTTCGCCAGCGCCAGCAATCCCAGCGGGTGCGGCATCAGCATCATCTGCTCCAGCGCACCATCGGCAAAGTCGTCGCGAAACAGTCGCTCCAGCGACAGCATGGCCGCCAAGAGCGCCGCTACCCAGATAATCCCCGGGGCAATACGGGCCAGCAGCTTCGGCTCCGGACCAATGCCTAATGGAAACAGGGTGATAACGATGAGAAAAAACCAGAGCGGATTGAGAATATCGGAACGCTGGCGCAGGGCCATCAGCAGTTCACGGTGAATAAGGTGCATAACGGCGCGCAACATGGCGTTACTCCTGCAATGTCGAGGCGAATGGGGTCAACGAGATGGTCTTCAGCCGTCCCTGCATCTGAGTCAGATCCTGATGGGTAGTGAGGATCACCATGCCGCCCCGC
>NZ_JRGK01000269.1 GCF_000764645.1 Aeromonas finlandensis | reverse complement strand
GCTGTATCCGAGATAGACAGCGCAGGGCTGCAATTATTGCTGGTGGCAAAAAAAACGGCACTGCAGCAAGGCTCCTCCCTGGCGCTGGTCTGGCACAGCAACGCCGTGTTGGAACTGCTGGAGCTGTGCCAGCTCTCGGCCTTTTTTGGCGACCCCACCCTCATCACCCATGGCGAACGGCCCTGAGCCACCATGACAAGGAGTCACCGTGAGCATCGATCTTGAACAGGCTTTGCAAACCTATATCGCCGAGGCGCGCGAGTTGCTCGAAGAGATGGAGTCTACCCTGCTCTCACTGGAGGCTGACCCTGACAATAGCGAGCTGATTGGCGCCATCTTCCGCGCGGCTCATACCATCAAGGGCTCTGCTGGCCTGTTTGGCTTGCAGCCAATCGTGGGGTTTACCCATATCGTCGAAGACTTGCTAGACCAGCTCCGCAATCAGCGGCTCCCCGTTACGTCGCCCCTGATCAAGGATCTGCTGGAGAGCTGCGATCACATCCAGATGCTGATCAGCGTCGTTGCAGAACAGGGAGGAGTACTGAGCGATAGCGATGCCAACCAGGATGAACGACTGAGGCTCGCCCTCACCCGTCACCAGTGCGTCCCCCATGCCACGCTGCCTGATACAGTGCACATACCTGAACCCAAGATCGAAAAAGAGGGAGGCATGACCAGCTCCGCCTCCTTGTGGCATATCTCCCTGCGTTTTGGCCCCGATGTGCTGCGCAACGGCATGGATCCGGCCGCATTTCTGCGCTATCTCGGCACACTCGGCACCATCAGCTCAGTGGAGACCATCCATCAAGCGATACCTGATTGGGATCAGTTCGATCCGGAAAATTGCTACCTCGGCTACGAAATAGACTTTGACTCTCAGGCAGACAAGGCTGCCATCAGCGATGTCTTTGAATTTGTCAGAGATGATTGCCAAATCATCATTTTGCCGCCCAATAGCAAGATCACCGAGTTCATCAACCTCATCAACTCGCTGCCAGAAGATAACGTCATGCTGGGGCAGTTGCTGGTCAATACAGGCGCCCTGACAGCCGAAGAGCTGGCCAACGGTCTGCAGACACAGCAAGCGACCCCCGCAGAGCAGGCTCCCAAACTCGGGGAAATCCTGATTGCGCAGGGCGCCGTCAACGAAGCCGTTGTCGATGCAGCACTAAAAAAACAGAACCAGACCAAGGAGAGCAAGAATAAAGAGGGTCGCTACGTCAGGGTGCATGCAGACAAACTGGATGATTTGATCAATCTGGTCGGTGAGCTGGTGGTAGCCAGCTCAGGGGCCAACCTGCTGGCCCAGCGCACCCGAGAGAGTCAGCTACAGGAAGCCACCTCGGTCATTGCCATGCTGGTGGAAGAGATCCGCGACAGTGCCCTGCGCCTGCGAATGGTGCCCATCGGCGATACCTTCAACCGCTTCCAACGGGTGGTGCGCGATGTCAGCCAGGAGCTCAACAAGGATATAACCCTGGTGATCTCCGGAGCCGAGACCGAACTGGACAAGTCTGTGGTAGAGAAGATCGGCGACCCGCTGATGCATCTGGTCAGAAACTCGATGGATCACGGCATCGAATCAGCAGAACAACGGCTGCAGGCAGGCAAACCCCCCCGCGGTACCTTGAATCTCAATGCCTATCACGACTCCAACAGCATCGTCATCGAAATTCGGGATGATGGTGCAGGCCTCAACAAAGCCAGGATCCAGCAAAAAGCCATCGAGCGTGGTTTGATCAGCGCCACTACGATGCTGACAGATCAGGAGATATACAACCTGATCTTCGAACCGGGTTTTTCCACCGCCGAGGCTATCACCAACCTCTCCGGTCGCGGGGTAGGCATGGATGTCGTCAAACGGAACATAACCGCCCTGCGCGGCACAGTCGATCTCGACAGTATCCCGGGAAAAGGGACCCGCGTGCAGATCCGCTTGCCTCTTACCCTCGCTATCATCGATGGCTTTCTGGTGCGGGTTTGCGATACCCACTATGTCATTCCACTCGATATGGTGATCGAGTGCGTTGAATTAACCCAGAGTGCGCTGGCCGACACTCTGGGCCGCAATTACATCAATTTGCGTGGAGAGGTGCTGCCCTTTATTCGCCTGCAACACTACTTCGATACCCATGGCTGCAAGGGACGTCGCGAGAATATCGTTGTGGTCAGTCATGCGGGCAAAAAGTCAGGTCTGGTAGTCGATGAACTGCTGGGCGAATTTCAGACCGTTATCAAACCGCTAGGGAAATTATTTCAGCGCCTGCAGGGGATTAGTGGCTCCACCATTCTGGGAGGTGGCGAAGTTGCGCTTATTCTCGATATTCCCTCATTAATCCAGCACGCGATAATTCAGGAGTCCGGACAGCTAAACCGGTTGACCGTATCGCGCAACCAGCCTCAATCCAGTATCAACTGAGGGGTCCATCATGTTTAAAAACTCCACCATCAAACTGCGCCTCATCGTTCTGCTCTGCATGCTCTGCCTGCTACTACTGGCTGTTGGCGGCCTTGGTTTATATAACATGCAGAGCAGCAACACCGGACTGCAGCGCGTATATAACGACCGGGTGGTGCCCCTCAAACAACTGAAGACGATCTCTGACAGCTATGCTGTTTCGATCATTGATAACCTCAACAAGGTCAATGCTGGCCTGATCCCGGCAGAAGAGGCCCTGAGCCAGATCAAACAGGCCCAGCAGCAAATTAAGCTGGAATGGCAACAATATCAGTCAACCACCCTGACCAAAGAGGAACAACGGTTATCTGGCGAAGCCAGCTCATTGTTCAATGCGGCCAATGAGGATATAGGAAGACTGGAAAAATTCCTGGCAACCCAGCACGGCACGATTACCGGCATGGTGAATAATTTTGATGGTGCGCTCTATGGCTCCATCGATCCGATAGGAAACAAGATCACCGAGCTGGTCAACCTGCAACTGGATGTGGCCAAATCGGAATATACCGCAGCACAATCCTGGTATGACGTCATGCTGATCACGATGGCAGCCGTCATTGTGGTGGGTATGGTACTCGCAGCCTGGTTTGGCACCATGCTGATTAAGAGCATCATCACTCCAATTGAGCAGGCCCTGCGCGTTGCCAATAGTCTGGCCGCTGGCAACCTGGACGTTTCAATCCAGATTGAATCCAACGACGAAGCCGGTCAGCTCCTGATGGCCATGGATAATATGGTCAAAAAACTGGGGGCATTAATTACCGATATAGAAACTCTGGTCACCGCAGCCGTTGAGCAGGGCGATTTTAGCCACAAGATCGCGCTGGAAAATCGTCAGGGCTATATCAAGCGGGTATCTGAATTGCTCAATCGCCTCTCCCATGTGACCGACACCAGTCTGGAAGATGTGATGCGCATAGCGACGTCACTCTCCCAAGGGGACCTGACCCAACGCATCGAAGCACCCTACCCCGGCATTTTTGGCCAAACCAAAGATGGCCTAAACCAAACCATCACAGCACTGACCAATATCATCGAAGAGGTCCGCAACGCAGCGGATAACCTGACCAACGCCTCCAATCAGGTGAGCAACACGGCGCAGGCGCTGAGCCAAGCCACCAGTGAACAGGCTGCTAGCGTAGAGGAGACCAGCGCCTCTATCGAGCAGATGAGCGCCAGCATCAACCAGAATACCGAGAACGCCAAGATCACTGACAGTATGGCCAGCAACTCTGTGCTAGAGGCTAGCGAGGGCGGGCAATCAGTGCAGCAAACGGTCACTGCCATGCAGCAAATCGCCAAAAAAGTCAGCATCATTGATGACATCGCCTATCAGACCAACCTGCTGGCCCTCAACGCCGCCATTGAAGCCGCCCGCGCCGGAGAGCATGGCAAAGGCTTTGCCGTAGTCGCAGCCGAGGTGAGAAAACTGGCGGAGCGCAGCCAAATCGCCGCTCAGGAGATTGGCGAACTTTCTTCTGACAGTGTCAGCAAAGCGGAGCGTGCTGGCAGCTTGCTGGAAAGGATTGTGCCCTCTATTCGCAAGACCTCGGATCTGGTGCAGGAGATTAATGCGGCCTCCGGGGAGCAGGCCTGTGCGGCCAACCAGATCAGTCTGGCAATGAGCCAACTCAATCAAGTAACACAGCAAAACGCGGCCAGTAGTGAAGAGCTGGCAGCTACCGCTGAGGAGATGAGTTCGCAAGCCAGCGAACTGCAGCAGACCATGGCCTTTTTCGCTCTGGAGAAAAATGCGGTGGTCAACAGCAGATCCCATGAGGCAGGTCATAAGCCCCCCCCTCCCAGAGGGGGCTTTATCGCCCCCCCACAGCGGGCTAACCAACAGCAGCAACCATCAACACAATCCATTGATAAAGCGGAATTTGTCCGTTTCTAACCGGAGGCGCGCATGCAAACATCCACCGACATCACGGTGCCATCAGTAGCCGCTGACGAGAGCAGTGGCGAAGCCCAATACCTGACATTTCTGATCAATAACGAAATGTTTGCCATCAATATCTTGGGGGTCAAAGAGATCATCGAGTACGGCAATATCACTCCGATCCCGATGATGCCAAGTTTTATCCGTGGGGTAATAAACCTGAGGGGGGCTGTAGTGTCAGTGGTTGATCTTAACGCCCGCTTTGGCAATTCCCCTTCAGTCATCACCCGCCGCAGCTGTATCGTCATCATAGAAGGGATGGCACAACAGGGCGATGAACCAGCAGGCCAGGATATTGGCGTTGTGGTGGACTCGGTTTCAGAAGTGCTGAGCATCCCGCAAGACGAAATTGAACCACCACCCAGCTTTGGTGCCCGCATACGGGCCGACTTTATCAGCGGGATGGGCAAGGTAAACGGTAAATTCGTCATCCTCATCGATACAGAAAAAGTCCTGTCACTCGAAGAGATGGCACAACTCAGTGAACTGGTCCCGCCACAGGCAAGGTTGCCGCAAGGCAATCTGCAGGTCTCCTGAGCAGGCCCCTACTTTCCATGACATGCAGCACAAGGATACGCTCATGACCCAATCACTCTTTGGCAAACTCTTCGGAAACGGCGCGGCCGAAGCCATGCAACATACACAGTTGCTTAAGGCTATCGAGCAGATCCAGCATGCCATTACACAAGAGCAGAGCCCGGCACCGATAGATCTTTCAACGCTGGATGGATCACTGCGAGAGATCGGCCACGCAATCAACGATGTTGTTAAACAGCTAACCGGCAAGCTGGAGAGCTGCCACAGCGAAATTCGCGCCAGTCAGGCACAGCACTATGAAAACCGCTTGGTACGCAAAGCGCTTGATTGCGCCAGCACCAACGTGATGATCGCCGATACAAACCTGGATATTATTTACATGAATGAATCGGTCACCGGGATGCTCAACCAGGCCGAAGCAGATATCAAAAAAGAGCTCTATAGCTTCAATGCCAATCAGCTGATGGGCGCCAATATCGATAGTTTTCATAAAAATCCCGGTCATCAGCGCGCCATGTTGGCCAAACTGAGCAGCACCTACCGCACCCAGATCCAGCTAGGGGGACGAACCTTCTCCCTTATTGCTAACCCAGTCTTCAACGATACTGGCGAGCGAATGGGGTCCGTTGTTGAATGGGCAGACCGGACCAAGGAGGTGATGATAGAGAAAGAGATGTCCGACATCGTGCAGGCGGTCATAAATGGTGAATTACACCGCCGCATGGAGCTGACCGGCAAGAGCGGCTTCTTTCAGGCGATGGGAGAAGGGATCAACCAGATTGCCGAAGTGATCGACGGCACTCTCAACGAGGTTATCCGGATCGTACAGTGTCTGGCGAAAGGGGATCTGACCCAGCAGATCGAAGCCGACTATCCCGGCATTTTTGGCACCACCAAGGATGCGCTCAACACAACCATCGCTTCTCTGACCAAGATTGTGACCGAGGTACGCGGTGCATCAGACAACCTATCCAGCGCGGCCGAGCAAGTGAGTGCCACCGCACAATCAATCAGTCAATCCAGCAGTGAGCAGGCCTCCAGCATGGAGGAGACAAGCGCCTCCATCGAGCAGATGAGTGCCAGCATCAACCAGAATACCGACAATGCCCAGGTCACCGATGGGATGGCCAGCAAAGCAGCAAAAGAAGCGGTGGAAGGTGGAGAAGCCGTCAAACTCACCGTCGATGCCATGAAACAGATCGCCAAGCGGATTGGCATCATTGACGACATTGCCTACCAGACCAATTTGTTAGCGCTCAATGCTGCCATCGAAGCGGCTCGCGCTGGCGATCACGGTAAAGGCTTTGCCGTCGTGGCTGCAGAGGTGCGCAAACTGGCCGAACGTAGCCAGGTCGCGGCACAGGAGATTGGTGAGCTGGCTTCCAGCAGCGTCGAAATGGCAGAAAAAGCGGGCCGCCTGCTGGATCAGATGGTGCCCTCCATCAACAAGACCTCGGATCTGGTACAGGAGATCAGTGCCGCCTCAAATGAACAATCGACGGGGGTCAGTCAAATCAACCTTGCAATGAGTCAGCTGAGCCAGGTCACGCAGCAGAACGCCTCTTGCAGCGAAGAGTTGGCAGCCACCGCCGAAGAGATGAGCAGCCAGGCCGAGCAATTGCAGCAAGCCATGGAGTTTTTCACTCTGGAAGAAGTTCGCAAGGATGGCCGAGCCCACATCACGACACGTAACTCAGGCCCCAAAGGGCGCTTCATTACCGAGGGAAACGCCTCTGGTAATGAACGACCCTCAAATCAGTCGCGACCACCACTCAACGACACCGATTTTGTCCGATTCTAGTCGCGAGGGAGAGGCATAGCCTCTCCCACTTCAGACACTACAGGTAGAGGGAAAGGATTTTGTATCAGACCCAGCTGCATGATGATGAGTTCTCCCGTTTCCAACGCTGGCTTCATCAAACGGCGGGGATCGAGCTGTCTCCCGCCAAGAAAGCGCTGGTCGCCAGCCGCCTGGCAAAACGGCTCTACCACTATGAGCTGAATAGTTATGACGATTACTTTCAGCTCATCATGAACGACCGCAGCAGCGAACTGCAACTGGCGCTCGATCTGCTCACCACCAACGAAACCTACTTTTTCAGGGAGCCCAAACACTTCGAGTTTCTGACCCGGGAAGTGCTTGCGCACTTCCCGACTGAACGCACCTTGCGGATCTGGAGTGCCGCCAGCTCCTCCGGGGAGGAGCCTTACAGTCTGGCAATGACCCTGGCGGAGAAACGCGGCATCCTCAACTGGGAGGTCGTGGCTTCGGATATCTCGTCCCGAGTGCTGGAACAGGCGACGAGTGGCCGTTACCCCATCGAGCGAGCCCACAACATTCCGTTGCCATTCTTGATGAAGTACTGCCTCAAGGGCATCGGCCTGCAGGAGGGCATCTTCATCATCGACCGCAAGCTGCGGGACAAGGTGAATTTCATGCAGATAAACCTCAATCAGGAGCTGCCTGACATCGGCATGTTTGACGTCATCTTCATCAGAAACGTGATGATCTATTTCAACAAAGAGACCAAGGGGCAAGTGTTGCAGCGGCTGGTGCCCAGACTCAAGCCAGGTGGCTATCTGCTGGTCAGCCATGCAGAGAGTTTGCATGGTTTGGATCATGGGCTGCAGCTCGTCTCTCCCTCTATTTACCAGAAGAGATAACCGCATGGCACGGGAGGTAATTCTGCAACCGGGTGAACTCTTCTTTGGCAAGGAGGATGTCGTCCTCAAAACCGTGCTGGGATCCTGCATTGCTATCACCCTGTGGCATCCGGAACAGAAGCTGGGCGGTATGTGTCACTACATGCTGCCGAGTCGAGGGCGGCCAACAACCCAGCTGGATGGCCGCTACGCCGATGAAGCCATCACCCTGTTGTTACAAGCAGTTGAGCAATACCCCGCCCCCATCGGCGAATATGAGGTCAAGCTGTTCGGGGGCGGCAACATGTTTGATGAACCACAATACGCCAAACGCGATAACAATGTGTCCACCAGAAATATTGAGGCAGCCTGGCAACTGACCCGACACCTTGGGCTTGATATCAAAGCCCATCATCTTGGCCATAGCGGCCACCGAAGTCTGATTTTTGAACTCAGCAACGGTAGTGTCTGGCTCCGCCATCATCGTCTGCCACATCAACGGGAGTCGCGAGAATGAAGCAAATCCGGGTCATGCTGGTGGATGATTCCGCCGTGGTGAGACAGGTATTGCAAGCGGTGCTGGAGCAAGAGCCCGATATCCGAGTGATTGCTACAGCATCAGATCCCCTATTTGCACTGGAAAAGCTGAAGAAAGAGTGGCCCGATGTCATCGTGCTTGATGTGGAGATGCCACGCATGGACGGCATCACTTTTCTCACCAAGATCATGACGGAGCATCCGACGCCAGTGGTGATCTGCTCCTCCCTCACCGAAAAAGGGGCCGAGACAACGTTACAGGCAATGGCTGCTGGCGCGGTGGATATCATCACCAAGCCGACCATAGGGATAAAAAGCTTTTTGCAAGAATCAGCCCACGATCTGGCCATGGCGGTGCGTGGCGCCGCCCAGGCCAACCTCAAACGCGTGGGCAAGCCCTCCTCTGTACCGGTCAGCACCAAGCTCAACGCGGATGCCATGCTGGCACCCAACCAGCACGCTATGGCACAAACCACCGAACGGCTTATCGCCATCGGCACCTCGACCGGCGGCACCCAGGCGCTGGAAGCCGTACTGACGGCCCTGCCCCGGGTCAGCCCCGGTATTGTCATCGTGCAGCACATGCCGGAGAAATTTACCGCCATGTTTGCCGACCGGCTAAACGGGGTCTGCCAGATAGAAGTGCGGGAGGCCAAAAACAATGACAGGGTGATCCCCGGGCTAGCGCTGATTGCCCCCGGGGGCAAGCATATGCTACTCAAGCGGAGCGGGGCCTACTATCACGTTGAGGTAGTCGACGGGCCGCTCATCAACCGCCATCGTCCCTCGGTGGATGTGCTGTTTCGCTCCGTCGCCAAGTATGCCGGCAAGAACGCCACCGGCATCATCATGACCGGCATGGGGGATGATGGCGCCCGGGGATTACGTGAGATGCTGGAGGCCGGCGCCAACACCTTTGCCCAGGATGAGGCTTCCTGCGTGGTCTTCGGCATGCCCAAGGAGGCGATCAAGCTGGGAGCCGCCCGCCATGTACTTCCCTTGCAAGAGATGCAGTACGCCATCCTCGGCAAGTAGGCTCGCTCGCGTTTAAACCATAAAAAAGTCCGGCTCCCCAAGGGGAGCCGGACTTTTTACATCAACCGGAACCAGTCCGGTATCAGGCGAGCAGATTACTCTGCAGCAGGCGCTTCTTCAGCGGCCGGAGCGACGTCAGCAGCAGGTGCAGCAGCTTCGGTCGGGGCGTTCGCTTCCTTGATGGAGAGACGTACACGGCCCTGACGGTCCACTTCCAGTACCTTCACCTTGACCACGTCACCGATGGTCAGGTGGTCAGCCACGTTCTGCACGCGCGCGTCGGTGATCTGGGAGATGTGTACCAGACCATCTTTGCCTGGCAGGATGTTGACGAATGCACCGAAATCGGCCAGACGGACAACTTTACCTTCATAGATGCGGTTCACTTCGATCTCGGCAGTGATGGCCTCGATGCGACGGATAGCTTCCATGGCAGCTTCGTTGGCCACGGCGGAGATACGTACAGTACCATCATCATCCAACTCAATGTTGGTGCCGGTCTCTTCGGTCAGCGCACGGATCACGGAACCACCCTTACCGATCACGTCCTTGATCTTCTCAGGATTGATCTTGATGGTGTGGATGCGCGGTGCGAAATCGGAGATCTCGGCACGCGGAGCCTGGATAGCTTCGTCCATCACTTTCAGGATGTGCAGACGAGCGCCACGAGCTTGCTTCAGGGCAATCTCCATGATCTCTTTGGTGATGCCTTCGATCTTGATGTCCATCTGCAGCGCGGTTACACCTTCGGTGGTACCGGCTACTTTGAAGTCCATATCGCCCAGGTGATCTTCGTCACCCAGGATGTCGGACAGCACGACGAAACCTTCTTCTTCCTTCACCAGACCCATGGCGATACCGGCAACGGAGGCCTTGATCGGCACACCGGCATCCATCAGCGCCAGAGAGGAACCACACACTGAGGCCATGGAGGAGGAACCGTTGGATTCGGTGATTTCAGACACCACGCGCACCACATACGGGAACTCGGCGGCGCTCGGCATCACGGCTGCAACGCCGCGCTTGGCCAGACGGCCGTGACCGATTTCACGACGCTTCGGGCTACCCATCATGCCGGTCTCACCGACGCAGTATGGCGGGAAGTTGTAGTGCAGCATGAAGCGATCAGCACGGTTGCCGGTCAGCTCGTCGATGTTCTGGGCGTCACGCTCGGTACCCAGAGTGGCAACTACGATGGCCTGAGTTTCACCACGGGTGAACAGGGCAGAACCGTGAGCACGGGGCAGAATGCCGGTACCTACGCTCAGGGCGCGGATCATTTCCGGATCGCGACCATCGATACGCGGCTCGCCACGTACTACGCGACCACGAACGATGCGGCTTTCCAGGCTGTGGAACTCTTCGCCGATCTTCTTGGCATCTTCTTCCACGCCGGAAGCGATAACTTGCTCAACCACACGGCCCTTGATGGCAGCGATGGTTTCGTAACGAACAGCCTTCTCGGTGATGCGGTAGGCTTCACCCAGTTCGGCGGTCGCCAACTCGGCAACCTTGGCTTTCAGCGCTTCGTTGACGGCAGGCGGAGTCCAGTCCCACGGCTTGGTGCCGACGGCAGCGGCAAACTCGTTGATCGCATTGATCACGGTCTGCATCTGGTCGTGACCAAATACCACGGCGCCCAGCATCACCTCTTCGGAAAGGATGGCCGCTTCGGACTCAACCATCAGTACCGCGTTGGCAGTACCGGCAACCACCAGATCCAGATCGCTCTGCGGCAGTTCGGTGGTAGTCGGGTTCAGCACATACTGACCATTCATGTAACCCACGCGAGCAGCGCCGATCGGGCCGCCAAACGGGATACCGGAGATGGCCAGTGCAGCAGAGGCACCGATCATGGCAACGATGTCGGGGGATACAGCAGGATTCACGGACATGACGGTCGCAACGACCTGAACCTCATTGAGGAAGCCTTCCGGGAACAGCGGACGAATAGGACGGTCGATCAGACGGGAGATGAGGGTCTCGCCTTCGCTCGGACGGCCTTCACGACGGAAGAAACCACCCGGGATACGACCAGCAGCATAGGTACGCTCCTGGTAATTGACGGTCAGCGGGAAGAAATCACGGCCGTGATCGGCCTCTTTCTTGCCGACTACGGTCACAAATACGCAGGTATCGTCCATGCTGACCATAACGGCCGCAGTGGCTTGACGGGCCATCACACCGGTTTCCAGAGTGACGGTGTGTTGACCGTACTGGAATGACTTTACAATAGGATTCACGTGAATTTCCTTTTTACAATTTGGCTCTTTAAATTCGCGCACAAGTATACTTGATTCGATGCAAAAGGTAAGCGGCGACGCGAATTCTGTGAGGCAGGCAACGGCTTGAAGAGCAATAAAAAAAGGGGAACCTGATGGTTCCCCTTTTTCGCGAAATCTGATGGTCGATTAACGACGCAGACCCAGCTTGGCGATCAGAGCAGCGTAACGCTGAACGTCTTTACGCTTCAGGTAGTCCAGCAGCTTACGACGCTGGGAAACCATGCGCAGCAGACCGCGACGACCGTGGTGGTCCTTGGAGTGCTCTTTGAAGTGACCTTGCAGATGGTTGATCTGGGCAGTCAGCAGGGCAACTTGCACTTCGGGGGAGCCAGTGTCGTTGGCGCAACGAGCGTTGTCAGCAACGATTTGAGCTTTGATCTCAGCATTTAGAGACATAGGTGTACTCCAGTAGAGTGTTTAAAGGTTCACAGCCAATCTCTAATTCAGCCGTGAAATGAGGGCGGTATCATAATCGTCCCCGCCCCTTTTCGCAACGATAAAGACGTGCAACGGGCAAGAGAGGATGATACCGCCTGAGGATCACTCCTCGTCGTGATAACGCACCAGTCGCTTGGGCGCGACACGGCCATCATCATCAATCTCGCCAACCCCGATAAACTCGCGCTCCGGGCCGACTGTCATGCGAACCTGACCACTTTGTGGCGCACCCGCCACCTGCACAGCCTGGCCCTGATTCACATAGGCAGCCACGACAGCCAGCATGTTCACCTCGGGCAGGGAAGCCACGGCGGTGTCCATCGGCAGCAACAGCGGATCCAGTTGCTCGCGCGGCGGGATGCTCTCGGCCTTGGCCTGCTCGAAGATGCACTCGAGCTGATCCAGGGTCAGCATCCGCTCGTACGGGTAGCTGGCGACCTGGGTACGGCGCAACTGGGTCACGTGGGCGCCGCAGCCCAGCACTTCACCCAGATCATCCACCAGAGAGCGGATGTAGGTGCCCTTGCTGCAGTGCACTTCGAGGCGCACTTCATCACCTTCAAAGCTCAGCAGTTTGAGCTCGAATACGGTGATGGGACGGGCTTCGCGCTCGATTTCGATACCTTCGCGGGCATATTCGTAAAGCGGACGGCCGTTGTGCTTGAGCGCGGAGTACATGGACGGCACCTGCATGATGGGGCCGCGGAACTGGTCCAGCGCCTCAATCAGGGTACCGACAGCCACGTTCACCGGACGGGTGGAGACCACCTCGCCATCGGAGTCGCTAGTGTTGGTACGCTCGCCCAGTTTGGCGGTTACCTCATAGCGCTTGTCCGCTTCCAGCAGATACTGGGAGAACTTGGTGGCCTCACCGAGGCAGATCGGCAGCATGCCGGTCGCCAGCGGGTCCAGGGCGCCGGTGTGACCGGCCTTGGCGGCGTTGTAGATGCGCTTGACCTTCTGCAACACATCGTTGGAGGTCAGGCCGGTCGGCTTGTCCAGCAGCAGAATGCCGTGCACATCACGGCCCTTGAAACGACGTCTTCGGGTCATCTCAGGCTTTATCCTCAGTCGTGTCATCCGGTGCGGATGCAGCTTCTTCGTCACGGCCGGATTCGGCCATGCGACGCTTGTCTTCACGCACAGTGTTGGTCACCAGGTTGGAGAGACGCATCCCCTCGACCAGGGTCTGGTCGTAGTAGAAACGCAGCTCGGGCACTACGCGCAGACGCATGGCGCTGCCCAGCAGACTACGGATGTATCCGGCTGCTTCGGTCAGACCCAGCAAGCCTTCCTTGATGCGCTCGGCATCATTTTCCAGCTGCAAGAAGGTGACGTAAATCTTGGCATAGTTGAGGTCACGGGACACTTCCACATCGGAAACAGTCACCATGCCGATACGCGGGTCTTTCACCTCGCGCTGCAGGATCAGCGCGATTTCACGCTGGATCTGCTGTCCGACCCGACGGGTCCGGCTGAATTCTCTGGCCATATTCTATCCTGCGATAAAAGGGGGCCGCGGCCCCCTATTTTGTCTAACTCTCGGCTTACAGAGTCCGTTGGATTTCAACAGTCTCGTAAACTTCGATCTGGTCGCCTTCGCGCACGTCGTTGTAGTTCTTGACCGCGATACCACACTCGTAGCCGTTGCGAACTTCGTTGACGTCATCCTTGAAGCGACGCAGGGATTCCAGCTCGCCTTCATAGATAACCACGTTGTCACGCAGAACGCGAATACGGTTGGAACGCTTGACCACACCTTCGGTAACCATACAACCGGCAACCGCGCCGAACTTCGGAGACTTGAAGACGCTACGCACTTCAGCCAGACCGATGATCTCCTGACGATACTCAGGGGCCAGCTTGCCGCTCATGGCCTGCTTCACTTCGTCGATCAGGTCATAGATGACGGAGTAGTAACGCAGATCCAGGCTCTCGGCTTCGATGACCTTGCGCGCAGAAGCGTCGGCACGGACGTTGAAACCAACCAGGATGGCGCTGGAAGCAGCAGCCAGGGTTGCGTCGGTTTCGGTGATACCACCTACGCCGGAACCCACGATCTTCACCTTCACTTCGTCGGTGGAGAGTTTGACCAGCGCATCGCAGATCGCTTCCACAGAACCCTGTACGTCGGCCTTGATCACCACGTTCACTTCGGACACTTCGCCCTCGGTCATGTTGGCGAACATGTTTTCCAGCTTGGCCTTCTGCTGGCGAGCCAGCTTGACTTCGCGGAACTTGCCCTGACGGTAGAGCGCCACTTCACGGGCTTTCTTCTCGTCACGGACAACGGTGGCTTCGTCACCGGCAGAGGGAACGCCAGACAGACCCAGAATTTCCACCGGCAGGGAGGGACCCGCTTCCTTGATCTCGCGACCCAGTTCGTCACGCATGGCGCGAACACGGCCGTACTCGAGACCACACAGGACGATGTCGCCCTGACGCAGAGTACCTTCTTGTACCAGTACGGTAGCAACCGGACCACGACCCTTGTCCAGGAAGGATTCGATCACGACGCCGTTGGCCATGCCATCGACAACCGCTTTCAGTTCCAGCACTTCAGACTGGACCAGGATGGCTTCCAGCAGATCGTCGATGCCTTCGCCAGACTTGGCAGAAACGTGCACGAACTGGCAATCTCCACCCCAATCTTCAGACATGACGTTGTAACGGGCCAGCTCGGTCTTGACGCGATCCGGATCCGCTTCAGGCTTGTCGATCTTGTTGACCGCAACAACCAGCGGTACACCGGCAGCCTTGGCGTGCTGGATTGCTTCGATGGTCTGCGGCATAACGCCGTCATCGGCAGCAACAACCAGAACCACGATATCGGTTGCCTTGGCACCACGAGCACGCATGGAGGTAAACGCAGCGTGACCCGGAGTATCCAGGAAGGTGATCATGCCACTGTCGGTTTCGACGTGGTAAGCACCGATATGCTGGGTAATACCACCGGCTTCGCCAGCAGCGACCTTGGCTTTACGAATGTAGTCGAGCAGCGAGGTCTTACCGTGGTCAACGTGACCCATGATGGTCACGACCGGAGCGCGCGGCTTGGCTTCAGAGGTCTCGTCACGATCGGACAGTACCGCCTCTTCCAGCTCGTTCTCACGACGCAGCACAACCTTGTGACCCATCTCCTCGGCGACCAGCTGAGCGGTCTCCTGGTCGATCACCTGGTTGATGGTGGCCATGGCGCCCATCTTCATCATCGCCTTGATGACTTCAACACCTTTGACGGCCATCTTGTTGGCCAGTTCGGCCACAGTGATGGTCTCGCCGATGACGACGTCGCGGTTAACCACGGCAGCCGGCTTGTTGAAGCCGTGCTTCATGGCGTTCGGAGTGGCGACCTTGCCACGCTTGCCCTTGCGGGCACGCGGGTTGCGGGAGTCGCGGTCATCTTCACGACGACCAGCCTTTTTCGGGGCTTTGACAGCTGCAGCTGCGGTACGACGGCTGGTCTCTTCTTTCCGATCCAACTCGTCTTCTGCGGCTTGCGCATGCTTGTTGGTAGTCAGATGGTAGTCGCTGCTCTCTTTGGCGCGAGCGGCTTCTTCTTCAGCCCAACGGGCCGAGTTCTGTTCCGCCATGAGACGAGCCTCTTCGGCTTTCTTCGCGGCGAGTTCTTCAGCTTTTTGCAAAGCTGTTTGTTCCTGTTGGCGCTTCAGTTCTTCTGCTTCGCGCTTGGCCATCTTTTCTGCCTCTTGCTGAGCTGTGCTACTGGCTGCTTTGGCGGGCTGTGAAGCCTGTCGAGCCTTTGATTGTGCCTCGATCCGCGCCTTTTCCTCAGCTTCACGACGAGCCTGCTCAGCCTCACGGCGAGCCTTCTCTTCAGCGTCGAGGCGAGCCTTTTCTTCGGCCTCGCGACGAGCTTTTTCTTCTGCTTCCAAACGCGCTGTTTCCTCGGCTTCCGCCTGGCGCTGTTCATCTTCCAGCGCCGAGCGTCTTACATAGGTGCGAGACTTGCGCACTTCTACCTGCACTTCCTTGTTCTTGCCGCCAGTACCCTGAACACTGATGGTGCTCTTGGTCTTGCGTTGCAAGGTCATGCGGGCAGGAGCGGCGACCTCGTCACCCCCATGCTGTTTCTTCAGGTGTGCCAGCAGAGTCTGTTTTTCAGACTCGCTGACCATGTCGTCGGCCTTGCTCTTGCTGATACCGGCATCGACAAACTGCTGGAGAAGACGATCAACCGGTGTGTCGATGTCAGTGGCAAGTTGTTTGACTGATACTTCTGCCATTCATTTTCCTCCGTTTGATCTTACTCGGACTGCTCTTCTCCGAACCAACAGATATTGCGAGCAGCCATAATGAGCTCACCTGCCTTCTCGGCAGTCAGCCCTTCAATATCAGCAAGGTCATCGATACCTTGCTCAGCCAAATCTTCCAGGGTGCCCACGCCACGGCCCGCCAGAGCGTAAGCCAGTTCGCGGCTCAGACCGTTCAGATTGAGCAGCTCTTCGGACGGCTCGACGCCATCGAAAGACTCTTCCTTGGCCAGTGCCTTGGTAGTCAGGGCATCTTTGGCGCGCTTGCGCAGCTCTTCGACCATGTCTTCATCCAGACCATCGATAGCCAGCAGCTCGTTGACCGGTACAAAGGCGATCTCTTCCAGAGTGGAGAAGCCCTCTTCCATCAGCAGACCGGCGAAATCGTCGTCGATATCCAGGGTGCTGGTGAACAGGTTCATGATGCGGTCGTTTTCGGCCTGGTGCTTGGCACGCATGTCCTCAACGGTCATCACGTTCAGTTCCCAACCGGTCAGCTGGGAGGCCAGACGCACGTTCTGACCATTGCGACCGATGGCCTGAGCCAGGTTGGCAGCTTCCACGGCGATATCCATGGTGTGGTTGTCTTCATCAACGATGATGGAGGCCACATCGGCAGGCGCCATGGCATTGATCACGTACTGGGCCGGGTTGTCATCGTACAGCACGATGTCGGCGCGCTCACCGCTCAGCTCGGCGGAGACAGCTTGCACACGGGCACCACGCATACCGATACAGGCACCGATCGGGTCGATACGACGATCGTTGGTCTTCACCGCGATCTTGGCGCGGGAACCCGGATCACGGGCAGCACCCATGATTTCGATCATCTCTTCACCGATTTCCGGTACTTCGATACGGAACAGCTCTTTCAGGAAGTCCGGGCTGGAACGGCTGACAAACAGCTGAGAACCACGGGCTTCCGGACGTACAGCGTAAAGCAGGCCACGGACGCGGTCGCCCGGACGGAAGGTTTCACGCGGCAGCATGTCATCACGGAAGATCACGGCTTCAGCATTGCTGCCCAGATCCAGAATGACGTTGTCGCGGTTGCTCTTCTTGACCACACCACTGATGATGGTGCCTTCTTTATCTTTAAACTGATCAACTACTTGTGAACGCTCGGCTTCGCGCACTTTCTGCACGATAACCTGCTTGGCGGTCTGGGTAGTGATACGGTCGAAGGTCACAGAGTCGATCTGGTCTTCAACATAGTCACCAATCTGGATGTCCGGCTGATCAATCTGCGCCGCTTCCAGGGTGATTTCAGCGTAGGCGTTTTCCATTGCAGCTTGATCTGCAATAACTACCCAACGGCGGTAAGTTTCGTAGTCACCGGTCTTGCGATCGATTTCAACCCGAACTTCAATCTCGCCTTCGTATTTCTTCTTGGTCGCAGTCGCCAGCGCGGTTTCCAGTGCCTGGAAAATCTTCTCGCGGGGTACCGCCTTCTCGTTGGATACTGCGTCAACGACCAGCAAAATCTCTTTATTCATATCCGATAGCCTCGTTAACCAAAGTTCGGCACTATGTTCGCTTTTTGGATATTGGTGAAAGCCAACACGTCGTCCTTACCATCTACTGTCAGGGTGATCATGTCGCCTTGCACAGCTTTGATTACGCCTTTGAACTTGCGGCGGTTGTTTGTTGCCATCCGAAGCGTTACCGCCGCCTCTTGGCCAACGTATTTTTCGAATTGGGCAACCTTGAACAGGGGACGATCCAGGCCTGGGGAGGACACCTCGAGGTAATACTCCTCGGTGATGGGATCTTCGACGTCCATGATGGCGCCAACCTGATGGCTGACTTCAGCACAGTTCTCGACTGTTACACCCTGCTCGCCGTCGATATAGACACGCAAGGTGGAGTGTTTACCCGCACGGATAAACTCAATACCCCAAAGTTCAAAACCCAAGGCAACGACCGGAGCCTCGAGCAGATCGGTCAAACGTTGTTCCAACGTAGCCAAAGTCACCCTCCGAAAAACAAAAAAAGGGCATAAAGCCCAGATAGAGATCGATTCAGAGTAAATTGCACATAACAAAAAGCCCCGATGTCAAATCGGGGCTTGGCGCTTTACCCTGATTGTCGCCTCGCAGCGACCGCCTTCCTGAGCGTAGGAAATGCGTGAAATTTGGTTGCGGGGGCCGGATTTGAACCGACGACCTTCGGGTTATGAGCCCGACGAGCTACCATGCTGCTCCACCCCGCGTCCGAAATCGTGCGAGATTATAGCCACTTCACTCTCTCGATACAAGACTGACTGGCTATAATACACTCGGTTTCCCGAGTTCACTGCTTAATTGGTGCCGTGGGCGGGACTCGAACCCGCACACCCTAGAGCACTACCCCCTCAAGATAGCGTGTCTACCAATTCCACCACCACGGCAAAACTCATTTACTGGGGAACGTCAGTATCTTTGTTTACTGGCGCTTTGGTCTGCTCAACCTGTTGGGTTTGTTGCAAATTTTCCCACTCACTACCCTGCTTCACCTTGTTGCTAGACAATGAGCCAAGCACCAAGCTAATCAAAAAAAACAGAGTAGCCAAAATCGCTGTTGTTCGGGTCAGGAAACTGCCTGAACCACCGGAGCCGAATACTGTGTTCGATGCCCCTGCGCCGAAGGAGGCGCCCATATCAGCCCCTTTACCTTGCTGAATCATCACCAGACCAATCAGAGCCAGTGACACCAGCAGATAAACGACTAAAAGAATCTCGTACATTTAACTTGCACCCTTTGCCGCTTCAACAATTCCTAAAAACGCATCGCTATCGAGGCTTGCTCCGCCAATCAATCCGCCATCAATGTCGGGCTGGGCAAACAAATCTCTCGCGTTGGTCGGCGTTACGCTCCCACCATAGATGATTCTAACTTTCTCACCTATTACCGGAGTATCCTCCGCCAAGCGACCACGTATAAAGGAATGAACCTCTTGTGCCTGCTCGGGTGTGGCGCATTTACCTGTACCTACAGCCCAAATCGGCTCGTAGGCGATGATAGCATTATCGAAAGCCATCGCGCCATTTTTCTCTATGACGATATCCAGTTCTTCGGCGATCACCTCAAAGGCTCTTCTCGCCTGCCTCGCCGCACCTGACTCACCTAAACAGAGGATGGGAATCAAGCCTGCCGCTCTGGCTGCCGCAAACTTCTCTGCGACGATAAAACTGGTCTCACCAAAGAGACGCCTGCGCTCGGAGTGCCCTACCAATACGTAACGACACCCTGCCTCAACCAGCATCTGACACGAGATTTCTCCTGTGTAAGCGCCAGTGTTGTGCTGACTCACATTCTGAGCCCCCAACCTTATTACTTTCTGCTCATTGAGCAGTGAAGCGGTAAAGTCGAGATGCACATGGGAAGGGCAGAGAACCACATCTGCTTTACCGTCAACGCCGTTCAGGCACCGACTCGTAAACTGCTCTAACTGCGACCTACTACCGTGCAACTTCCAGTTGGCTGCTACAAACGGCTTGCGATGTCCCATCGGCAACTCCCTTGCGAAAGCGGGGCTGATAATATCCAGAGGATGCTCAGCTGACAAGTGCTATTTTTAAATTTTTGAATCGTTTGAACAAGATACAACCAGGGCGGCTAAAAAGCCGCCCTGGTTGTTCATTAAAACGCCGATTCAACCTGTTTGGCGATGCGCTGAGCCATGTCACGCACCTGCTGCTCATGCTCACCTTCGACCATGACCCGGATCAGCGGTTCGGTACCGGATTTGCGCAACAGAACGCGGCCACGACCAGCCAACTCCTGTTCCACCTTGGCCACCTCAGCCATGACAGCATCAGCCGCCAGCGGATCCTTGCCTTCGGCAAAGCGAACATTCACCAGCACCTGCGGGAACTTGCTCATGCCGGAGCGCAGCTTGGCCAGCGGCATCTCGGCACTGCGCATGGCAGTCAGCACCTGCAAGGCGGCCACGATGCCATCACCTGTGGTGGTCTGATCCAGACAGATAATGTGGCCGGAGTTCTCGCCACCGATGCGCCAGCCCTTCTCTTCCATCATCTCCAGCACATAGCGGTCACCCACCTTGGCACGTGCAAACGGAATGCCCAGGGTCTGCAGCGCCAGCTCCAGACCCATGTTGGCCATCAGAGTGCCGACTACGCCACCTTTGAGGCGACCATTGCGCAAGGCATCGCGGGCAATGATATAGAGCACTTCATCACCGTCGATGAGATAGCCGGTATGGTCGACCATGATCAGACGGTCGCCGTCACCATCAAAAGCAACCCCCAGATCGGCCTTGCACTCCAGCACCTTGGCAACCAGCGCTTCAGGCGCAGTCGAACCGACACCATCGTTGATGTTGAGGCCATCCGGGGCACAGCCCATGGTGATCACGTCAGCGCCCAGTTCACGGAAAACCGACGGCGCAATGTGATAAGTGGCACCATGGCCACAGTCGACCACCATTTTCACCCCATCCAGATTCATGTAGGAGGGGAAGGTGCTCTTGCAGAATTCGATATAACGGCCAGCTGCATCATCAATGCGCACCGCTTTGCCAAGTTCGGCAGACTCAACGCACTTGAGCTCGTGATCCAGCTCGGCTTCGATAGCCATCTCGACATCATCAGGCAGCTTGGTGCCATCTGCGGAGAAGAACTTGATGCCGTTGTCATAGAAGGGGTTGTGGGAAGCACTGATGACGATACCGGCTTCGGCACGGAAGGTGCGAGTCAGGTAGGCAACCGCCGGAGTGGGCATGGGTCCCATCAGAATGGCTTTGAGGCCTGCAGCGGAGAGTCCCGCTTCCAGTGCAGACTCCAGCATATAGCCAGAGATGCGGGTATCTTTGCCAATCAGCACCTTTTTGGTGCCCTTCTTGGAGAGCACCTTGCCGGCAGCCCAACCCAATTTCATCACGAAATCAGGGGTGATCGGGTATTCGCCAACCTTGCCGCGCACACCATCGGTACCGAAATACTTTCTTGCCATTGTCTGTTCTCTTTATTATCTGGAAATAAAATCTTGTCCCGTCATTACCTGCCAGCCGACGCGCAATGCGTCCATGGTCTCCCGCACATCATGTACCCTGATGATGCGGGCACCATGCTGCATGCCGATAAGGGCGCATGACAGACTGCCCGCCAGACGCTCATCAACCGGACGGCCCAGCAAGTTGCCTATCATAGACTTTCGCGACATCCCCACCAATAGCGGCAAGCCATAATCCATCAGTTCCTTTTGAGCCGCCAATAGTTGATAGTTGTGAGCAAGGGTCTTGCCGAAGCCGTATCCCGGATCCAGCAACAGAGCTTCGCGCTTGATACCGGCCGCTAGACAAGCAGCAATGCGTTCCTCAAAAAAGGCGCGCACCTCCCCGACCAGATCGTCATAGTGGGGCTCGACCTGCATGGTTCTCGGCTGCCCCTGCATATGCATCAGACAAACCGGGACAGCGGCCTCGGCCGCCGCCTGAAGTGCTCCTGGCTCTTGCAACGCCCGCACATCGTTGATCAGATGGGCACCGGCCTTGCAACCCTCCCGCATCACCACCGCCTTGGAGGTATCGAGGGAGATCATCACATCCAGCTCACGGACCATCTGCTCTACGACAGGAATGACCCTGTCCAGCTCCTCCTGCTCGCTCACATCGGGCGCACCAGGGCGGGTTGACTCACCACCGATGTCGATGAGGGTCGCACCGTCAGAGACCATCTGCCGCGCATGGGCCATTGCCCGTTCAAACTGATTGAAATTGCCGCCATCGGAGAAGGAGTCGGGCGTTACATTGAGGATCCCCATCACATGGGGACGATCGAGGGAGAGGCTGAGCCCCTTGCTGGTTAACTGCATTTTCACGTCCATCTGATAAAGAAAAACCCCGGGCAAGCCCGGGGTTTGGAGAGTTACGATTATTTGGCCGGAGCGTCGTTGGCTTTGTCAATAGTGACATCCGCCACCGGTGCAGCCTCATCGGCCGGTTTGACCTCAGCAGCCACGGTGGAACCGCCTTGCGGGGTATCACCGTGCTCGTCATGCCAGTTGCTGGGAGCACGTACCTCGCGACGCGCCATCAGATCATCAATCTGTTTGGCGTCGATGGTCTCGTACTTCATCAGCGCATCTTTCATGCTGTGCAACACGTCCATGTTATCCAGCAGGATCTGCTTGGAACGGGCGTAGTTGCGATCGATAACCTGCTTGACCTCGGCATCGATGACGCGAGCGGTATCGTCGGACATGTGCTTGGCCTTGGCCATGCTGCGACCGAGGAACACCTCGCCATCTTCTTCCGCATAGAGCATTGGGCCGAGACGCTCGGACATACCCCACTGGGTCACCATCTTGCGTGCAATGTCTGTTGCCCGCTCGATGTCGTTGGAAGCACCGGTAGAGACTTTCTCGGCACCGTAGATCAGCTCTTCTGCCAGACGACCGCCATACAGGCTGGAGATCATTGACTCCAGATGCTGCTTGGAGTGGCTCCAGCGATCCTGCTCCGGCAGATACATGGTCACACCCAGCGCACGACCGCGCGGAATGATGGAGACCTTGTAAACCGGGTCATGATCCGGAACCAGACGGCCAATGATGGCGTGACCGGCTTCGTGATAGGCAGTCATCTCTTTCTCGGACTCTTTCATCACCATGGAGCGACGTTCGGCACCCATCATGATCTTGTCCTTGGCCTTCTCGAACTCGGCCATGGAGACCACACGGCGGCTCTCACGAGCAGAGAAGAGGGCCGCTTCGTTGACCAGGTTGGCCAAGTCAGCACCGGAGAAACCGGGAGTACCACGGGCAATCAGCGCCGGATTGACGTCATCCGCCAACGGAACTTTGCGCATGTGCACTTTCAGGATCTGCTCGCGACCACGGACATCCGGCAGACCGACAACAACCTGACGGTCGAAACGGCCCGGACGCAGCAGAGCCGGATCCAGTACGTCAGGACGGTTGGTGGCAGCAATGACGATGATGCCTTCATTGCCTTCGAAACCATCCATCTCGACCAGCATCTGGTTAAGAGTCTGCTCACGCTCATCGTGACCGCCGCCCAGACCGGCGCCACGCTGGCGACCGACCGCATCAATTTCATCGATGAAGATGATGCAGGGGGAGGATTTTTTGGCCTGTTCGAACATGTCACGTACCCGAGAGGCACCGACACCGACGAACATCTCCACGAAATCGGAACCGGAGATGGTGAAGAACGGCACCTTGGCCTCGCCTGCAATGGCCTTGGCCAGCAGGGTCTTACCGGTACCAGGAGGACCGACCAGCAGCACACCGGTCGGGATCTTGCCACCCAGTTTCTGGAACTTGCTCGGATCGCGCAGATAGTCGACCAGCTCCTTCACCTCATCCTTGGCTTCATCGCAACCTGCAACATCAGCAAAGGTGGTCTTGATCTGATCTTCACTCATCAGGCGAGCCTTGCTCTTGCCAAACGACATGGCACCTTTGCCACCGCCGCCCTGCATCTGACGCATGAAGAAGACCCAGACACCGATCAGCAGCAGCATCGGGAACCAAGAGATGAAGATAGAGGTCAGCAGAGACGGCTCTTCCGGCTTCTCACCCATCACTTTGACATTGTGATTGAGCATGTCGTTGAGCAGCTGGGGATCCGGCGCAGGGATGATGGTAGTGAATCGTTCACCAGTACGCTTGACGCCATTAATGACCTTACCGTCCATCCGTACTTCACGGATCTGCTCTTGGGTCACCTCTTTAACGAAGCTGGAATAGTCCAGCTGGCGACTGGTGGTATCGCTGGGGCTGAAGCTATTGAACACCGACATCAAAACGACGGCGATGACCAGCCACAGGATTAAGTTTTTCGCCATGTCACTCAAATCAGTAACCTCGCAGACTGACAGTTAACGATGAAGGTTAGGGTACTACAGTTTAAAACCGGTAGCCACAATGTAGACTTCCCGAGATCTGGCGCGGGATGAGTCTGGTTTACGAATTTTGACAGCGGAGAAAAGTTTACGAATTTCATTGAGATAGGCATCAAACCCCTCTCCCTGAAACACCTTCACCACGAAACTGCCGTCACTGCGCAATACCTGATTGCACATGTCCAGAGCCAGCTCGACCAGATACATGGCGCGAGCCTGATCCACCTGCTGGGTACCGCTCATGTTGGGCGCCATATCAGACATCACGACATCGACCTTGTCGGGACCCACTCGCTCCAGCAAGGCGCCGAGCACAGTTTCCTCCCGAAAGTCCCCTTGCAGGAAATCGACACCAGCAATGGGATCCATTGGCAAAATGTCACATGCGATGACGCGACCCGAGTCACCAACCTGTTCAACCGCGAACTGGGACCAGCCACCGGGGGCTGCCCCCAAATCCACGACGGTCATGCCGTTTTTCAGCAAGCGATCCTTGCCCTGGATCTCGTCAATCTTGAAAACAGCACGAGAACGCAGGCCCATTTTCTGGGCTTTTTTGACGTATTGATCGTCGAAATGTTCTTTTAACCAGCGAGTTGAACTGGGGGAACGTTTTTTCTGGGTCATGATAATCGACTTTAAAAAACCACAAGGGTTATTAGTATTAAGGGCTAAGTGGGGGTAGAATACGCCCCTTTCAACCCTGACTTATGAAGAAATTGCGATGATTCTCAACAATAAACAGAAACAGTACCTCAAGGGCCTTGCCCATAGCCTCAAGCCTGTCGTCCTGCTGGGTCAGCATGGTCTGACCGAAGGTGTACTGGCCGAGATCGATCTGGCACTGAACCATCACGAGCTGATCAAGGTTAAGGTTGCCTCTGAAGATCGCGAAATGAAACAACTGGTTATGGATGCTATCGTCCGTGAAACCGGTTCAATCAAGGTACAAAGCATGGGCCATGTGCTGACCATTTATCGTCAAGCCAACGAACCCAAAATCCAGCTGCCCCGCAAGTAAAAGGAAAGAGCATCGCTCTTTCCTTATTCCACTTCTTCCCGAGTCGCTTGCCAAAGTAGTCGCAAAGCCCTTAACCTGCGATGAATACTTCCGGACACGCATTATGGCTCACCATCTAATTCTGACCGACGATGAGCTGGCCATGCTGCGGGACTTGGGGAGCAATCAGGACACCCCTGTTCTGAGTGGTCACCTCGACGCCCCCATGCTTGGCTTGCTGCAAAAAGCCGAACACCTTGTACTCGAAGCCCGCTTCGCAGGCCATCAGCTACGTTTTCCTCTGACGTTTACACAAGGGGAAGCCGGCTTTGTCGAGCCCCGTCTGTCTGCACCTATCATCAGGGAGCTGGGGTTTGCGCAACCTCGCGCCTGGCGCCTCACGCAAAAAGCCAAGCTTTGTAGCGAACTGGGCCTGTTTCAGGTTCTTAGCCTCTCCCTCAACGGCATCATCGTGGAAAATTTGCCAACCGACATGGTGGCCGATACCCCCATCAACGGTGAGCTCTGCATCGAGCAAGAGATCCCTCTTCCACTGCAGGGTCGACTGGTCAGGCGCATCAAGGTCACTGCCGACCATGCCACTTGGGCGCTGAGCTTTCAGATGAGCGAGAGCAACATCGAACGACTGCGCCACTGGTTGTTCCAGCGTCATCAGGACGCCTTTACCGAGGCTTATCTCTCCTGATCGTTATCAGTAGTGATACCAACAAAGACAAACAGGGGAGCGCGAGCCCCCCTGTGTCATCATGCATGGCATTCGCTTAGATATAAGCGACTTCCAGCACTTCGTATTCCACATCGCCAGCAGGCGTCTTGACGATAGCCACATCGTCCACTTCCTTGCCAATCAGGGCTCGGGCAATCGGTGAGTTGACGGAGATGAGGTTCTGTTTGATATCAGCCTCATCGTCACCCACAATGCGGTAGATCACCTCTTCCTCTGTCTCGCTCTTGAGCAGAGTCACCGTCGCGCCAAAAATAACGCGGCCGTTGTTGGTCATCTTGGTGACATCGATCACCTGCGCATTGGAGAGCTTGGCTTCAATCTCCTGAATGCGACCTTCACAGAACCCCTGCTGCTCGCGGGCAGCATGGTATTCGGCGTTTTCCTTCAGATCGCCGTGCTCACGGGCATCGGCAATCGCTTCGATAATCTGGGGACGAAGCTCGCTCTTGAGATAATCGAGCTCTTCGCGCAGCTTCTCAGCGCCGCGAACAGTCATCGGAGTATGATTCATAGTCGAAACCTGGGTTGCTTGAAAATAGAAGCTGCGGCTATCTGCAAGGAGGCCGCAGCAATCGGTTCGGATGAGGCATCTTAATATGAAGCCAACACAAAATCCATGTCAGCCCCCTGATGCAGATCCCGCTTTATCACTCACCCTGATAAATTCTTACTTCACTTCCGGAACCGAGATCGGTGCCGAGACTGTCGGTTTTCCCTGCATGATGGAGATCTCCACCCGCCGATTCATCCGGCGATTTTCCGGGGTAGTGTTGGGCACCAATGGTTGGGAGTCTGCCATCCCCTGGACCACCAGCCTGCCCTGGTCAAAGCCCGGGACCATGATCATCTGGTGAGCGACCGCTACCGCTCGCTGGGTAGACAGCTCCCAATTGGACTGAAACAGTTCATCATGAGTGGCAATATTATCGGTGTGGCCGGAAATGGTAATTTCACCCGGCACATCGTTGAGCAGAGCCGCGACCTTGCGAATCACCGGCCAGAACTGGGGCTGCAGAAACGCCGAACCGGCAGGGAACGACGCTTTTTCCCTGATCCGGATAATGATCTGCTGTCCCAACGCCTCGATCTCGATGGCGCCATCCTTGATCTGCTCTTTCATCTGCTCGGCAAGCGTCTTGGCGAGCTCACTGGACTGCTGCTGCGCATCCTGAGCGGTATCACCCCCCGTCTGTTTGCCGTCCGTCTTGTCCTGCCCGCCCGCCTGATCCGACTCGCCGGGCAGAAATTCCAGCTCGGTCTGGGTCATATCGATAGTCTGCTGCATCACGGTATCAATCGGGGTGGGTTCAGGCCGACCAGGCCGGAACTCCTGGGCAATCACCGAGGTTCCCTTGGGAATATCCTTCACCTCCAGAATATTCTGCACTCCGAACGCCTTGTCCATGGAGCCAGCGATCTGCTTGAACTTCTGCACATCCATCTCGGCAAAGGAGAGCAGCAAAACGAAAAAGCACATCAACAACGACATCAAATCAGCGAAAGTACCCATGTAACCGGGAAGACCCGGCGGCGGGCATTTGCAATCGGACATAGTGCCCCCTATTCGGCGCCGGTACTGCGTTTGGACTGATTCAGATAGTTCTGCAGCATGGACTGGATCACCCGCGGGTTCTGGCCATCCTGAATCCCCATAATGGCATCGAGGATCAGCGTGCGGCTAAGTCGCTCCTCACCACTGCGCAGTTCCAGCTTGTCGGCGATGGGGATGGCGATCATGTTGGCCTCAATAGCGCCATACAACGTTGTCAGCAATGCCACTGCCATGGCAGGACCGATAGACTTGGGGTCACTCATGTTGGCCAGCATGGCCACCAGTCCAACCAGCGTACCTATCATCCCCATGGCCGGGCCCAGATCTCCGAGCGAGCGAAATACCTTGATGGCGATGACATGTCGCTCGGCGGTCAACTCGATATCTTTCTCCAGCACGGCACGCACCACATTGGCATCGTGACCATCCACCAGCATATCGATCCCTTTTTTCATGAAAGGATTGGGGATCTCTGCCGCCTCCAGTGCCAGAAACCCCCCTTTACGAGCCGCGTCAGCCAGTTCAACCGCTTTGGCAATCAGATCGTCGAGCTTGTCACCCTTATACATAAAGGCTTTACCCGCCACCTTGAATGCCATCAGGAACTGCCCCAGGTTAAATTTCATCATGGCGATGAAGATAGACCCCAAAATGGTGATATAGACGGAGGGCATATCCACGTACATGCTCATGGGGCCGCCCAGCAACATGCCATAAACCACCACTCCGAACCCCAGCACTATCCCTATCAGACTGCCTAGATCCACGTCCCTACTCCTGTCACCGGTTCTTATACATAGTCATAGTTTGTTGAATTTTCTGCTATTGCTACCCAAGCGGCAAGCGTCCATCCACTCAGAATGATGTCTCATT
This sequence comes from Aeromonas finlandensis, assembly GCF_000764645.1. Taxonomy (GTDB): domain Bacteria; phylum Pseudomonadota; class Gammaproteobacteria; order Enterobacterales; family Aeromonadaceae; genus Aeromonas; species Aeromonas finlandensis. The sequence continues at coordinate 74,207 of NZ_JRGK01000269.1, read as the reverse complement.
ATCGACCAATTTATCGGGAGTTTGAGAGGCCGCTGTTTTTCTGCCTCCCCCCGATGGGCGGTCGATGTTAATATAAGCCGTTTTTTTCAATCCCCGAGGATGGACATGGCCAGTAAGAAAATCGACCGTATGAGTTTTGATGCCACTCTGGAAGAGCTGGAAACCATCGTTCATCAACTGGAACAAGGTTCCCTCCCCCTGGAAGAGGCGCTCAAGCAGTTCGAGCAAGGCGTTCATCTGGTACGGGCCGGTCAGCAGAAGCTGGAGCTGGCTGAACAGAAGATCCAGATCCTGCTCAGTCAAGCCGATGGCAGTGATCAGCTTGCCCCTTTCCAGCCAGAACAAGGAGAAGAGTGAGTGGCGCTGGACCATTTTTCCCGTCTGCATCGTCAACGTATTGACGAGGCACTGTCAGCACAACTTGCATCCTTGCCCGCCATGGCACCGCGTCTGCGCGATGCCATGAAATATGGCCTGCTGCTGGGTGGCAAGCGGGTGCGCCCCTTCCTGGTCTATGCCGTCGGTGAAATGCTGGGGGTAAAAAGCGACCTGCTGGATGGCCCCGCTGCCGCCGTGGAGTGCATCCACGCATACTCCCTGCTGCACGATGACCTGCCCGCCATGGATAACGACGACCTGCGTCGTGGTCAGCCAACCGTTCACAAGGCATTTGATGAAGGTACTGCCATTTTGGCCGGTGATGCGCTGCAGACCCTGGCGTTCTCCATTCTGGCTGACCACCCTATGCCCGATACACTGATGGCCAACCGGGTGCGGATGCTGAGCACCCTCGCCCGCGCCTCCGGCTATCTGGGTATGTGTGGCGGTCAGGCGCTGGATCTGCAGGCCGAAGGGCGCCAAATCTCGCTGGCCGAGCTGGAGCAGGTACACCGCCACAAGACTGGCGCGCTGATTGAGTGCGCCGTAGCGCTCGGTGCCCTCTGTAAAGTCGATATCGATGAAGCCACGCTGGCTGCGTTGCAAACGTACGCCTCCGCCATCGGGCTCGCCTTCCAGGTGCAGGATGACATCCTCGACATCACGGGCGATACCGCAACCCTGGGCAAACCGCAGGGCTCCGACCTGGCACTGGAGAAAAGTACCTATCCGGCCCTGCTCGGACTCGAACACGCCCGTGAGCTGGCTCGCGAACTGCACGGTAAAGCCTTAACAGCCCTGCAATCCCTGCCCTACAATACCGACATTCTGGAAGCGTTTGCCGATTACATCATCGAGCGAACCCACTAAACGCTGGATAACAGTAACAATATGAGCGTTGATATTAGCAATTTCCCCAACCTGGCCCTCGCGGACACTCCGGTCGAGCTGCGTTCCCTGCCCAAAGATCGGCTGCCGGTGCTGTGCAACGAGCTGCGCGAATATCTGCTGCGCTCTGTCAGCCGCTCCAGCGGACACTTTGCCTCCGGACTCGGCACTGTCGAACTGACCGTGGCCCTGCACTACGTCTACAACACTCCGTTCGATCGGCTGATCTGGGATGTGGGCCATCAGGCCTATCCCCACAAGATCCTGACCGGACGCCGTGATCGGATCCACACCATCCGTCAGAAGGATGGTCTGCACCCCTTCCCCTGGCGCGGCGAGAGCGAGTACGACGTCCTCTCCGTCGGCCACTCCAGCACCTCCATCGGTGCCGCCCTCGGCATGGCGGTCGCCGCTGAGAGCGAAGGGCTGGGTCGCAAGGTGGTTGCGGTGATCGGGGACGGCGCCATTACTGCGGGGATGGCGTTTGAAGCACTCAACCACGCTGGCGATGTCCACAAGGACATGCTGGTGATCCTCAACGACAACGAGATGTCCATCTCCGAGAACGTCGGCGCCCTCAACAACCATCTGGCCCGGGTCATGTCCGGCAAGCTCTACACCACCATCCGCGAAGGCGGCAAGAAGGTGCTGGCGGGTCTGCCGCCGGTCAAGGAGCTGGCCAAACGGGCCGAAGAACACCTCAAAGGAATGGTGGTGCCCGGCACCCTGTTCGAGGAGTTCGGCTTCAACTACATCGGCCCCATCGACGGTCACGATATCGAAGCGCTGGTCGAGACCCTGCGCAACATGCGCAACCTCAAGGGTCCGCAACTGCTGCACGTCAAGACCAAGAAGGGCAAGGGCTACGAGCCGGCGGAAAAAGACCCCATCGGTTATCACGCCGTGCCCAAGTTCAATCCGGACGAGTGCTCCCTGCCCAAGGCGAGCGGGGCCAAGCCCACCTTCTCGGCCATCTTTGGCCAGTGGCTGTGCGACATGGCCGCCAAAGACGAGAAGCTGGTCGGCATCACCCCCGCCATGCGCGAAGGCTCAGGGCTGGTGAAATTCAGCCAACAATATCCGGATCGCTACTTCGACGTGGCCATTGCCGAGCAACATGCGGTCACTTTCGCCGCCGGTCTGGCCATCGCCGACAAGAAACCGGTGGTCGCCATCTATTCGAGCTTCCTGCAGCGCGCCTACGATCAGGTGATCCACGATGTGGCGCTGCAAGATCTGCCGGTGCTGTTCGCCATCGACCGGGCCGGTCTGGTGGGGGCCGATGGCCCGACCCATCAGGGAGCGTTCGACATCAGCTTCCTGCGCACCGTGCCCAATATGGTGGTAATGACGCCGTCCGACGAGAACGAATGCCGCCAGATGCTCTATACCGGCTATCTCCATCAGGGCCCTGCCGCCGTGCGTTACCCGCGCGGCAGCAGCCTGAGCGATGCGCCCGTCTCGTCAGAGATGCAGGCGCTGGAACTCGGCAAAGGCCGCATAGTGCGAGAGGGCAAGGGCACCGCCATTCTGGCCTTTGGTACCCTGCTGCACCACGCGAAAGCGGCCGCCGAGGCGCTGGATGCCACTCTGGTGGACATGCGCTTTGTCAAACCGATGGATGAAGCACTGGTGCTGTCGCTGGCGGCCAGCCACGATCACTTCGTCACAATCGAAGACAACGCCATCATGGGCGGCGCCGGTTCGGCGGTGAACGAGCTGCTGATGCGCAACAAACAGTGCAAGCCGGTGCTAAACCTCGGCCTGCCGGATCGCTTCGTGGAACAGGGCACCCAGCAGGAGATCTATGCCCTGCTCGGTCTGGACGATGCAGGTATCCAGCGCAGTATCGAAAGCTGGCTGCAAGCCTGACCTGCTGCGAGTTAAAGAGCAAATAATAGAAGGGCGCCTGATGGCGCCCTTCTTGTATATTCACTTCCGACCGGAGTTAACCCTTGTAAATCTTCGGGTTAAACACATCCCGCAGCCAGTCACCCAGCAGGTTGATGACCAGCACCAGCACCACCAGACAGATGCCCGGGAAGGCGGTGATCCACCAGGAGCCGGAGAAGATGTAGTTGAAGCCGACGCTGATAAGCGAACCGAGCGAGGGCTGATCAACCGGCATGCCCAGACCGAGGAAGGAGAGCGCTGCTTCACTCATGATGGCGTTGGCTACCTGCACGGTGGAGATCACCAGAATTGGCGACAAACAGTTGGGCAGAATGTGGCGGAACATGATGCGCGGGGCGCGGAACCCCATCACCTTGGCCGCTTCCACATACTCCTTCTTCTTCTCCGCCAGCACAGAGGCGCGCACGGTACGGGCGTACTGCGGCCACTCTGCAATACCGATGATCACCACCAGCATCATGATGGCGAACTTCGAGTAGAACTCGGAGCCAAAGGTTGCCTGAAAGATGGCGGAGATGATGATCGCCACCATCATGGTGGAGAACGACAGCTGCACGTCGGCAAAGCGCATCAGCAGGTTGTCGATACGACCACCGAAGTAACCGGCAATCAGACCGATGACGATACCGAGCACCAGCTGCAACGCCACCGCAAACAGGCCGATGGTGAGGGAGATACGGGCGCCATAGAGGATGGTGCTCCAGATATCCCGCCCCTGGTTGTCGGTGCCGAGCCAGAAGCGCTCCTCGCCACCTTCGAGCCAGGAGGGGGGCAACTCGGCATCCATCAGATCAAAACTGGTCTGGTCATAGACGTTGTGCGGGGCGAGCCAGGGGGCCAGCAGCGCCGCCAGCACAAATACCACGAACACCGCAAAGCTGAACATGGCTACCTTGTCCCGCAGGAAGTAGTAGACGATGTCAGAGTTCTTGAAACGTGCCCAACGGCTTGGGCTTGCAGTTACAGCATTAGTCATGCGCTTACCCCTTGGCAGTCAGGTTAACGGTCGGGTTGATCAACCCGTAGAGCAGGTCGACCAGGGTATTGGTCACCACGAAGATCAGTCCCACGAAGATGACGTAGGCGGTGATCAGCGGAGTATCGACCCGGTGGATCGCCTCAAGGAACAGGAAGCCGGTTCCAGGCCACTGGAACACGCTCTCGGTCAGGATGGTGTAGGCCACCATGGTGCCGATCTGCACCCCGCCGACGGTAATGACCGGCAGCATGGTGTTCTTCAGGGCGTGCTGGTAGTAGACCTTGTTGTTGTCCAGCCCCTTGGCACGGGCGAACTTGACGTACTCGGAGGAGAGCTGCTCCAGCATCTCGGAGCGCACCAGCCGGATAAACAGCGGCAGCATGATGGAGGAGAGCGACACCGCGGGCAGGATCAGGTGCTTGATGCCATCCCAGGTGAAGAAGCCCGACTCCCAGCCCAGCAGGTTACGGGTCTCGCCACGGCCATAGGCCGGCAGCCAGCCCAGCTGGATGGAGAAGAGGTACATCAGCATGATTGCGGTCAAAAATACCGGGATCGAGATACCGATACTGCTCCCCGCCATGATGATCTTGGTGGGAATGCTGCGCGGCCGGATCGCCGAGTAGACTCCCAGCGGAATGGAGACCACGACGATGATCAGTGCGGCGGCAAACACCAGCTCAAGGGTAGCCACCAGCTTGTCGAGGATCACCTCGAGAGCGGGTCGCTTGAAGAAATAGGAGGTACCCAAATCCCCATGCACCGCATTTTTCAAAAAGCGGCTGTATTTGATGAGGAAGGGATCGTTAAGGCCCATCTTCTCGCGCAACTCGTGACGCTGGGCTTCGGAGACGGATTGTCCCACCAGCTCGCGCAACGGGTCACCCAGGTTATCCTGGATGGAGAAGGCGACCAGGCTGATGACGAACATCACTATCACGGCCTGATAGAACCGTTTCAGCAGGAATGTAAACATGCTTGTCCTTCTACGTGGCCTGTGTCGTGGCACAGGCTTCTGTTAGCAGGCGGAGTGGCCAGCTGACCACCCCGCCCCGTCCTTCCTTGTGACGTTCGCTTACTTGCCGACCACCAGATCGCCGAAGTAAGGGAAGTTCATCACGTTGACCACCGGCTTGATGTCGACGTTCTTCTTGGCGCCATAGGCCAGATCTTCCCAGTGCAACGGCACATAGGCAGCATCTTCGATCACCATGGCTTCCACCTTCTTCAGCATCTCGGCACGCTTGGCCGGATCGGTCTCGGCATTGGCCTGCACGATCAGCTTGTCAGCCTCGGCGTTGGCATAACCGGCGCAGTTGTACTGGCCCATACCGGTCTTGGCATCCTTGGTGAAGGTCAGGAACTCGAAGAAGTTCGCAGTATCTTCGGTATCGGAGTGCCAGCCGATCATCTGCATGTCCGCAGCGCACTTGTCAAACTCAGGCCAGTACTGGGCCACCGGCATGGTTTTCAGATCAACCTTGATGTTGATCTTGGCCAGCATGGCGGAGACCGCCTGGGCAATCTTGACGTCGTTGACGTAACGGGCCGCCGGGGAGATGAAGGTCATCTTGAAGCCCTTCTCGTAGCCGGCCTCTTTCATCAACTGCTTGGCCTTGGCCAGATCATACTGGGGCACCAGCGCCTCGTTGTGACCGGCATAGCCTTTCGGGCTCAGCTGGCCAGCAGGGGTACCGAAGCCCTTGTTGATCTTCTCGACGATACCCACCTGGTTGATGGCGTAGTTGATCGCCTGGCGCACGCGCTTGTCTTTCAGCGCCGGGTTGGTGTTCTGGTTCAGCTCGATGATGATGGCGCGAGTACCGGACAGGGTCACCAGCTGGGAGTCCTTGCCATTCTTCACGCGCTCCAGATCGTTCGGTGCGACCGGGTAGATCACGTCCACGTCACCACCCAGCAGGGCGGCCACTCGGGTCGCATCTTCCTTGATCGGCACCACGGTCAGGTTCTCGACGTTACCCTTGGAGGCCTTGTCCCAGTAGTTGGCGTTGCGGGCATAATCCAGTTTCACACCCTGCTCGCGGAACTTGACGGTGAACGGGCCAGTACCGGAGACGTGGGTAGAGGCATAGGAGTCGCCGTTTTTGACGATCTCGGCCTTGTCTTTGCCCGCGTCGGTCTTGCCGGTGTAGAACTTGGAGTCCATCGGGAAGATGTAGGTGACGGTCTGCAGCACCAGCGGGAAGGGCTTCGCGGTAATCAGATCGACGGTGTAGTCATCTACCTTCTTCACTTCACTGATGGGGTCGAAGATCGCCTTGAAGTCGACGGAGGATTTCAGGCGGTTGACGGTCCACACCACGTCGTCCGCGGTAAAGTCGTTGCCGGAGTGGAACTTGACTCCTTTGCGCAGGTGGAAGCGGACGGTCTTGTCATCGACACGCTCGAACTTTTCGGCCAGACGGGGCTCGAACTGCAGGTCCTGGGTGTAACGCATCAGGGGATCGAATACCAGGTGCGACATCTCCAGCGTCTGACCGGAGAGCTGCTCCTGCGGATCCAGCGACGTGGCATCGGAGGCGACACCCACCTTGATATCAGCGGCTGAGACACTGAAGGCGAAACCGGCGGCAAACAGCGCCAGGGCAATCTTGGACAATCCTTTCTTCATCTTGTTCTCCATGCTTTTGGCTTTTTTATGACACTTTTTTTGACAAGCAGACCGGCGCACCGGCGCTCTCCTAGCTTGCGATTTCCAGCCCCTCGCGGGACATTCCCTTAAACTCCGGCATGAGAGAGATCAGCTTGCGGCTGTACTCATGCTCGGCATTGGTAAAGAGTTTCTCGGTCTCGGCCACTTCCACCAGATGACCGTGCTGCATCACCCCGATGCGGTCACACATCTGGCGGATCACCGGCAGATCGTGGCTGATGAACAGCATGGTGAGCTTGAGCTCCTGCTGCAGATCCTTGAGCAGGTTGAGGATCTGGGCCTGCACCGAGACATCCAGCGCCGAGGTGGGCTCGTCGCAGATCAGGAAGCGCGGGCGAGTGGCCAGGGCGCGGGCAATGGAGATGCGCTGGCGCTGGCCGCCGGAGAACTCGTGGGGATACTTGACCCCGGCACCGCGACCCAAGCCCACGTGATCCAGCAGATCCCCGACAATCCCCTCAATCTGGCTCTCGCTGCTAGCCAGCTGGTGGAAGCGGATCGGCTCGGCAATGATGTCGCGCACTTTCATGCGCGGGTTCATTGACGAATAGGGGTTCTGGAACACCATCTGCATCTGGCGGCGCAGCGGGCGGCGCTCGCGCTCGCTCTTGAGGGCGGTCAGATCGATCCCCTCAAAGAAGATCTTGCCGGTATCAGGCGGATAGAGGCCGGTGATGGCGCGGGCAATGGTCGATTTGCCGGAGCCCGACTCCCCCACCAGACCGAAGGTTTCACCCTCGAAGATCTCGAAGCTGATGTTGTTGCAGGCGCGCACATACTGGCGACGGCTCGGGAAGATGGAGTCCTTGGTGACGAACTTCAGATCGACGTTCTCCACCCGCAGCAGCGCCCCTTCATAGGCGCGCTCGTCCTGACTCTGGCCAAGCCAGTGGGTCTTGAGGTCGATATTGGTATCCGGCGCACTGGCATCCTCGATATAGGAGACCAGCGGGAAACGCACCAGCTTCACGTCGGAGCGGGGTACCGCCGAGATGAGACTGCGGGTATAGGGGTGATTGGGGCTGCCCAGTACCTGTTCGGTCAGGCCAAACTCCACCAGATCGCCGCGATACATCACCGCCACCTTGTCGGTGACGTTGGAGACCACCCCCATGTCGTGGGTTACCAGCATGCAGCCCACCTGACGCTCTTTGCAGAGGGCGCGGATAAGCTGGAGGATCTGGTCCTGAATGGAGACGTCCAGCGCCGTGGTCGGCTCATCGGCGATGATCAGCTCCGGATCGCAAGAGAGGGCGATGGCAATGACCACCCGCTGACGCATACCACCGGAGAACTGGTGCGGATACTGCTTGATGCGCAGCTCCGGCTGCGGAATGCCCACCGCCCCCATCAGCTCCAGCGCCTTGGCAAAGGCCGCTTCACGGGAGAGCCTGGTATTGGCCAGAATGGTCTCCACCAGCTGATGCTCAACGGTGAACAGCGGGTTGAGGGAAGTCATGGGGTCCTGGAAGATGAACCCGATACGGGAGCCACGGATGGCCCGCATCTCGTTCTGGCTCTTGCCGGAGATGAGCTCGCCATTGAGATAGATATCGCCACGGGCAATGTGCCCGGGGGGACTGAGCAGATCGATGACGGCGTTGCCGATGGTGGACTTGCCGGCGCCGGATTCTCCGACCACCCCGACAATCTCACCCTTTTCGATAGAGAAAGAGAGATCCTTCACCGCGGCCAGCACCCCGTAGCGGGAGGGGTACTCAATCCGCAAGTTCTTTACTTCGAGCAAGGACATGTTTACCTCTGCGGGGGACATCCGTCCCAAATAATTCGTCCGTAAATCAGCCGCAGATGCCGGTTGTTACCTTGGGCAATATTTGCTCAATCCTTGAGGCAGCGAAACCAGCGATCCGGGCGGGTTTTTTGCATTTTTTTGGAATAACCCGCGAGTAAATTAGACGGTTTGACCACGGGTGTAAATGATTGAGTTATACAATTCCGCCATGTTTTGTACAGATAACCACCGCTCCCATAGCTAAAAATGATGACTACAGTCACAAAAACGGCCCACATATCCACATATCTATCACTAGCATTACTTTAATTTCAACAACAACGCAACAAGCAGCATTTATCACTATTTCATAAACGATCGCAGGCCCCGAATGAGTAGTGAATATTTATGTGAAATGGATGATAAACGGCAGCATATGCCGATGAATGAAAATTAAGCAGATATAAATCGGGGGATGCCAGAACGGTCATCCCCCGGAAGGTGGCACTCAGCCGAGCCAGAACGCCAGTAATTGCATACAAAACAGGGCAAACAGGCCAGCGATCAGATCGTCCAGCATGATGCCGAGCCCGCCGTGGATCCGGCGATCAAACCAGGAGATGGGCCAGGGCTTGAACACATCAAACAATCGGAACAGCGCGAAGCCCGCCACCACCCACTCCCAACCAGCCGGTGCGGCAATCATGGTGACGCCAAAACCGATCACCTCATCCCAGACGATGGCGCCATGATCCGGCATGCCGATGGCATCGGTGGCGCTCTGGCAGATACGGATCCCCACCACAAACCCGACCGCCAGCAAGGCGATGAACCAGTGGGTCGGCAGACCGCTCACCAGCAGATAGAGCGGAATAGCCGCCAGGGTGCCCATGGTGCCGGGCGCCTTGGGGCTGAGACCGGAGCCAAATCCCACCGCCAAAAAATGAAGCGGATTCTTCAGATCCAGTCGTGTCAGCTCGGGCTTTATCCTGAACAAACTCATGCGAAGTGATCCCACCCTTTCAGTTGCAACTCGACCGCCTGGTCGCCACGCAGGTAGTCGATGCCCGGCTCGCCCGCCACGATGCGGCCGATGCGGCTGAACTTGACCCCGCTGTGGGCCAGCGCCGTATCCAGCGCGCCGCGATGCTCCTCCGGTACGGTAAAGCAGAGCTCGTAATCATCGCCACCGGCCAACGCCAGTTGCCACGCCTCCTGCTCGCTCACCGCATCCTGCAGCACCGGCGAGAGCGGCAGCAGATCGAGGTCGATCTGGGCCCGCACGCCGGAGGCCTTGAGGATATGGCCAAGATCCGATGCCAGACCGTCGGAGAGATCCAGCGCACTGCCCGCCAGCCCGCGCAGCGCCTGACCGGCCAGAATGCGGGGATGGGGGTGGTCGAGCCGTGGCAGCACGGCGGCCAGCTGGTTCTCGTTGAGATTGCGTTTGCCCAGCAGATGGGAGAGCGCCAGCGCGGCATCCCCCAGGGTGCCGGTGACATAGATGCCATCACCGGCTTTGGCGCCGCTGCGCATCAGGGCGCGCCCGGCAGGCACCGACCCCTTCACCGAGATGGTGATGGAGAGTGGCCCGCGGGTCATATCCCCGCCCACCAGCGCGACGTTGTAGTACTCGGCCAGCTCCAGGAACCCTTCGGCAAAACCGGCGACCCAGCCTTCGTTGATGGCAGGCAGGGTCAGCGCCAGCGACACCCAGCGCGGTTCGGCTCCCATGGCGGCGAGATCGGAGAGATTGACCGCCAGCGCCTTGTAGCCGAGATCCACCGGATCCATGTCGGGAAAGAAGTGTACGCCGCTCACCAGGGTGTCGGTGCTCACCGCCAGCTGGGTATCGGGGGGCAGGGTCAGCAGGGCACAGTCATCTCCAGGGCCCATCACCACATCCTTGCGGGCGTGGGGGACCTTGAAGTACTTATCAATCAGCTCAAATTCACCCATACAGTAAAAAGCCAGCAATAAGCTGGCTCCTCTCTTAGATGCTGACGGACAGCAGGATCAACGCTTGTTCAGCGACTTGATCACCTTGTCCAGTACACCGTTGACAAACTTGTGGCTGTCATCGGCAGCAAAGGCTTTCGCCAGCTCGATCGCTTCGTTGATGACCACGCGCGGCGGTACATCATCACGACGAGTCAGCTCGTAGGTCGCCAGACGCAAGATCGCCTTGTCCACCATGTCCACTTCTTCCAGCGGACGGGAGAGGTAAGGTGCGAAGACCTTGTCCAGCTCGTTGCAGTGGAGGGCTACCCCGAACAGCAGATCGCGAAAATAGTTCAGGTCTACACCCTTGGTGTCCTGATCGATCTTGAACTGCTCTTCGATGTCACCCACGTTAGCCTTGGTCATCTGCCACTGGTAGATGGCCTGGGTGGCGCAATGGCGGGCTTTACGGCGCTCGGACGGTTTCAATGTACTTCTCCTCGTTACACGTCCAGTTCTTTCAGGACGTTGATCATTTCGAGCGCTGCCAGTGCAGCCTCTGCACCCTTGTTACCCGCCTTGGTACCTGCACGCTCGATGGCTTGTTCAATGTTTTCAGTGGTCAGCACGCCGAAGGCAACGGGAATTTCATATTCCATCATTACCTGAGCCATGCCCTTGCTGTTCTCGTTTGCCACCAGATCGAAGTGGTAGGTGCCGCCACGGATGACAGTACCGACCGCCACGATGGCGTCGTATTGACCACTCTTGGCCAGCTTTTTGATGACCAATGGCATTTCAACCGCGCCCGGCACTTTTACCAGTGTCAGGTTGCTGTCCTGCACTTGACCTTGACGCTTCAGTACGTCCACCGCACCGTTCACCAGACTGTCGTTGATGAAGCTGTTGAAACGGGCAACAACAATAGCAACGCGCGCCTCAGGAGCGGCGATATTTCCTTCGATAACCTTCATTGGAAATCCTGTATCTGTGCAATCAAAAGGGCCGGAGTCAAAAGTGCGCACATTCTAGCACAACAGACCCACGACAAAAACCATGGCCGCAACACGCAGCCATGATCGCCATGTAATCGTCTCGGCAAGCCGGATCGCGAACGCGGATCCCGCTACCGACCTCGGCTATTCGCCGACGTATTCCACTACTTCCAGACCGAAACCGCCCAGAAGGGGATGGTAATTCTCTGCTGGAACCTTGAGTCCTTTACTCGCCGACGTACTCAACCACTTCCAGACCGAAGCCACCGAGGGCGTGATACTTCTTCGGCGAGCTCAGCAGGCGCATCTTGCTCACGCCAAGGGCTTTGAGGATCTGGGAACCGACGCCAACCCGGCGCGAAGTGCCCTGCCACTTGGCTCCTTCCGGTGCCAGCCCCTTGTCGGCGGCTTCAAAGCCCTTGACCCGGGCCAGCAGCTCCTCACCGTGGGATTCCGCCCCCAGGATCACCAGCACACCGCCCTCGTCGGCGATACGGGCCATGGATTTGGGCAGCGGCCAGCTGCGGGCGGCGTGACGGTCGGTCAGCAGCAGATCGCTCAGCACATCGTGCAGGTGCACCCGCACCAGCGTCGGCTGGTCGACCTGTACCTCACCCTTTTTCAGGGCGAAGTGAACCTGATTGTCGATGGTGTCGCGGAAGGTGATGAGGTCGAACTCGCCAAACTCGGTAGGCAGCTTGCACTCAGCCACTTTCACGACCGTGGTCTCGTGCTGGTTGCGGTACTCGATAAGGTCGGCGATGGTGCCGAGCTTGATGCCGTGCTGCTCGGCGAAGATCTCCAAATCCGGACGGCGCGCCATGGTGCCATCTTCGTTGAGGATCTCGACGATGACAGAGGCCGCCTCGTAACCGGCCAGACGGGCCAGATCGCAACCCGCTTCGGTGTGGCCGGCACGGGTCAGCACGCCGCCATCTTGCGCCATCAGCGGGAAGATGTGGCCCGGCTGCACCAGATCGGCCGCCTTGGCATTGGGCGCCACTGCAGCTTGCACGGTCACCGCGCGATCGGCAGCGGAGATACCTGTGGTCACCCCTTCGGCCGCTTCGATGGTCACGGTGAAGGCGGTAGAGAACTGGGCATTGTTGCGATCAACCATCAGCGGCAGCGCCAACTGCTTGCAGCGATCCTGAGTCAGGGTCAAGCAGATGAGGCCACGGCCGTAACGGGCCATGAAGTTGATATCCTCCGGACGGACGCAGGAGGCGGCCATGATGAGGTCGCCTTCGTTCTCCCTGTCTTCGTCATCCATCAGGATCACCATCTTGCCAGCCTTGATATCGGCAATGATTTCCTGGGTTGTGCTCAGCGCCATGGGCTACTCCATCAATGTGCTTGGGGGTTGAGCCAGCAGGCTCAACGCAAATGCGAGTGTATGTTGCTCTAGATTGGGGCGCGCGGCCCCATTTCAATCAGAGCGGGATCACAGAAAATCGCTTTGGTGGCCTGACTTAGAGAAAACCGGCCTTGGCCAGCGTCTCCATGGTCAGGGTCGAGGCACTGCTCTCCTGACCCTTGCCCATCATCAGCCGCTCCAGATAACGGGCGATCTGATCCACCTCGAGGTTGACCTTGTGGCCCGGCTTCCAGCTGGCGATGGTGGTCTCCTGGGCGGTGTGGGGCACGATCGTCAGGCGGAACAGATCCCCCTGCACGGCGTTGACGGTGAGGCTGATACCGTCCACCGCGATCGACCCCTTCTCGGCGATGTAGCGGGAGAGCTCCCCCGGCGCCTTGATCCAAAACTCGATGGCGCGGCCACTGCTGGAGAGGCTTTTCACCTCCCCGACCCCATCCACATGGCCGGAGACCAGATGGCCGCCGAGGCGGGAGGTGGGCATCAGCGCCTTCTCGAGATTGACCCGATCGCCCACCCTGGCCGTGGCAAAGCCGGTGCGCGACAGGGTTTCCAGCGACACGTCGGCGGTATAGCTTTTGTCGCCCAGCGCCACGACGGTGAGGCAGACGCCGTTGGTGGCGATGGAGTCGCCCAGCTTGACGTCGCTAAAATCCAGGCTCGGCGCGTGCACGGTGAGGGCCATGTCATCGCCCTGACGGCGCAGCTCGGCCAGGGTTCCCACCGCTTCGATAATTCCGGTAAACATGCAGATCACCTTGCTGATGACGGGGGCAGACTATGCCCCCTTGAACATTGATAAATCAGGCTATTTTGGCGGTAATGCGAATATCCTGGCCGACCATGCGCACATCCTTGATGTTGAGCTTGGGCGCCTGGAACAAGCGGGTCAGACCGGGCAGATGGAACAGACCACGCCCCTCATCACCCATCAGTTTGGGCGCCTGATAGAGCACCAGCTCATCCACCAGCCCCTTATCCAGCAGGGCGCCGCACAACCGGGGCCCCGCCTCTATCAGTACCGAGTTGACGTTCTGCTTGGCCAGCAGCATGAACAGGCTGACCAGATCCAGCTTGCCATCCAGCAGCGGCAGCTCCAGCTGCTGCACCCACTCGGGCCACTCGCCGGATGCCTTGTGGCGGGCCAGCAGCACCGGACTCTCGCTCTGGAACAGCGGCAGATCGGGGGTGAGCCGGTTTTGCGAATCGACGATGACCCGAAGCGGCTGGCGCAGGGTCTCTTTGGGGTAGCTCGCCTTGACCGAGGGGGGCAACTCGTCCCAGCGCACAGTCAGAGAGGCGCCGTCAGCCAGCACCGTCTCGGCGCTGGAGAGCACCGCATCGTGGCGGGCCCGCAGTCGTTGCACGTCGCGGCGCGCATCCGGGGAGGTGATCCACTGGCTCTCGCCGCTCGCCATGGCGGTGCGGCCATCGAGGCTGGCCCCCAGCTTGACGGTCACCCGCGGGAAGGCGGTACGCATCCGCTTGAAAAAGCCCGGGTTGAGCGCTTCAGCTTCGCTCGCAAGCAGGCCGAAATCGGTCTTGATGCCCGCCTCGGAGAGCATCCGCAGCCCGCGTCCGCCCACCTGGGGATTGGGATCGACCATGGCCGCCACCACCCGGGCCACACCGGCGTTGATCAGCGCCTCGGCGCAGGGGGGGGTACGACCATGGTGGGAACAGGGTTCGAGGGTCACATAGGCGGTGGCGCCACGGGAATTGTCACCGGCGGCGCGCAGGGCATAAACCTCCGCATGGGGCTCGCCCGCCTTCTGATGCCACCCTTCGCCGACCATTACGCCATCTTTGACCAGCACGGCACCGACACAGGGGTTGGGGGCCGTAGTGTAGCGGCCGCGGCGGGCCAGTTCGAGGGCCCGACTCATCCATTGGTAATCATCTTGACTAAACATCCGGGCTCCTTTGACAAAACATCCCAGCATGGTTGGCTCATTGGTGCGTTGAGTTCGCCGGTTCAATGAATAACGCGACCTCCCCCTTTCGCGACATCAGGGTAGACCCCGCCCAAGAGGAGAGTCGGGCACGCCGTTGAATCCCCGCCTCACAGGTTCAGGGATATCCTCTGCCGCCTTGCAATCCGTTATTTTTTCACCAGTGAAACAAGGTTGATTTGGCTTGTTGCACCGATGGGACAATTCGAGCGCGGCCTCGCGGGCGGGGTCTGGCTGCAAGCGACACATCACAGCGCCGATCCGACACCTGCACAGGCATTACGCGTTACTTCTCCAGCTTGGCGATCTCTTCGCCAAATTCGCGAATATCTTCGAAGCTGCGATAGACGGAGGCAAAGCGGATATAGGCCACCTTGTCCAGACTCTTGAGCTCATCCATCACCAGATTGCCCACCAGCTCGGAGGCGACTTCGCGCTCGCCGGTGGCACGCAGGCGGGATTTGATATGGTTGACCGCTTTTTCGATGGCCTCCATGCTCACCGGCCGCTTCTCCAGCGCCCGCAGGATGCCAGCGCGCAGCTTGTCTTCGTTGAACGGCTCGCGCGAGCCGTTGGACTTGATGACGCGGGGCATCACCAGCTCGGCCATCTCGAAGGTGGTAAAACGCTCGTGACAGAGCAGACACTCACGACGGCGGCGCACCTGATGGCCTTCTGCCACCAGACGGGAATCGATCACCTTGGTATCAACCGCACTACAGAATGGGCAATGCATCGGACCTCCGGCGTTAATGGAACAGGGACCGGCCCAGCGGGCCAGGATCTTAGGTCGGCCAGTGTAGCACGGCCATCCAAAACCGGTAAAAGCCAGAAAAAACAATGCCACCCGAAGGTGGCATTGGTCTCAAACCGAACAGTCCGGCTTATCAGCCATAGACCGGGAAGCGGCGGCAGATCTCCAGCACCTTCTCGCGTACGGTGGCCAGCACGGCATCGTTGTCGTGGTTGTCCAGTACGTCGCAGATCCAGTGAGTCAGCTGGATGGACTCGGCTTCCTTGAAACCGCGGCGGGTGATGGCCGGGGTACCGATCCGCACACCGGAGGTGACGAACGGGGAGCGCGGGTCGTTGGGCACAGAGTTTTTGTTGACGGTGATGTTGGCTTTGCCCAGTGCGGCGTCAGCCTCCTTACCAGTCAACTCGCGGCCAATCAGGTCAACCAGCATCAGATGGTTGTCGGTACCGCCGGAGACGATCTTGTAACCGCGCTCGATAAAGGTCGCCGCCATCGCCTTGGCGTTTTTCACGACCTGAGCCTGATAGGTCTTGAACTCCGGCTCCAGCGCCTCTTTGAAGGCAACGGCTTTACCGGCGATGACGTGCATCAGCGGGCCACCCTGACCACCCGGGAAGACGGCGGAGTTGAGCTTCTTGTAGAGCTCCTCGTCGTCAGCGGCGGAGAGGATCAGACCACCACGCGGACCGGCCAGGGTCTTGTGGGTGGTGGAGGTGACCACGTGGGCGTGGGGAACCGGGTTCGGGTAGACGCCAGCGGCGATCAGGCCAGCCACGTGGGCCATGTCGACGAACAGGTAGGCACCGACCTTGTCGGCGATTTCGCGCATGCGAGCCCAGTCAACGATGCCGGAGTAGGCGGAGAAGCCACCGATCATCATCTTCGGCTTGTGCTCGACAGCCTGACGTTCCATGTCGTCGTAGTCGATCTTGCCGGACTCATCGATACCGTAAGGCACGATGTTGTAGAGCTTGCCGGAGAAGTTGACCGGAGAGCCGTGAGTCAGGTGACCACCGTGGGCCAGGTTCATGCCCAGTACGGTGTCGCCCGGCTGCAGCAGAGCCATGTAGACGGCGCTGTTGGCCTGGGAGCCGGAGTGCGGCTGCACGTTGGCGTAAGTGGCACCGAACAGCTCTTTGGCGCGCTCGATGGCCAGGGTTTCGACCACATCCACATACTCGCAACCACCGTAGTAACGCTTGGAGGGGTAACCTTCGGCGTACTTGTTGGTCAGCTGGGAGCCCTGGGCTTCCATGACACGGGGGCTGGTGTAGTTCTCAGACGCAATCAGCTCGATATGCTCTTCCTGACGACGGGTTTCGTCTGTGATGGCCTGCCACAATTGCGGATCATAATTGGCGATGGTCATGTCACGTTTCAACATCCGTTTCTCTCCTGAAAATCGTTTGCGCGTTAGGTGAAGTGGGCGTGGGCATTGTAACGTGAGCTGGATCAAAGAGACAGTCCAACCACCTAAAAAAATGTTGAATTTATGTTGTAAAAAGCAAGATTCTCTCCGCCCTCAGTACCTTGGCCGCCACGCAAAAATGCGCAGGCAACCCCCCTCGCTTTAGCGGGTAAAACCCGAAGGGGATCACACCCATGTCGTTATCCATCCTGTAACATATTCATTCGAAACAAATTTCAAGATGATGATGTCACCTGCTGATATGCACCCGAGCGGCGGCATCCAACTGGAGGAGCTCAAGATGGACCATCTGCTGACATTTGTGATCCTGGCTGTCTTTTTTCTGTTCTATTGGGTCTACTACACCAGCCAGCGCAAACATGTTCCCACCACCTCGTGGGAGGCGCTCCCCACCAAAGCCGAGTATCTGGCGGCCCACCCGGAAGCGGTCGATGGCGACATCATCTTCTGTCACCACTGTGGTCACCACGAGTTACTGGAGGTGGGTCTGGTGCATCTGACCGATTTTCGCCGTGAATGGGTCTGCGCCAAGTGCAAGCAAGTGCTCTTTCGGGAGAGCGATGATCAAACCCTTTAGCGTGCCGATGGGCACAAGGAAGCAAAATGAGACAGTTACACGCCAGTTGCCTCTGTGGCGCCGTTCATCTGCACCTGCCAGACCAGTTTGATTACATGGGCAACTGCCACTGCTCGGAGTGCCGCAAATTCTCTGGCTCCGACTACGCCTCCGTCGGCGGGCTGGATGGGGACAAGGTCACTATCGCCAAGGGGGAAGCGGTGCTGACCCGTTATCAGAAATCTGCAGAGACCACCCTCGCCTTCTGCAGCCAGTGCGGATCCAGTCTCTTTAGCCAGAAGCGCAGCAGCGGCAAGATCAACCTGCGGCTGGGGATCCTCGACGACGTACCGACCCAGCAGCCGAACTTTCATATCTTTGTCGGCTCCAAGGCCCCCTGGCACCAGATTGGCGACGATTGCCCACAATTCGATACCCGCCCCTGAACAGAGCAGCCAACCTGCACCATCTGTGACCGACTGGCCAGAATCACTGAAACCGCCCCGTGAAGTTTCCTTTATTTTTAAAGTCGTTAGAATCGGGAGCCATCAAGGCTCCCGATTGCCATCCACGGAGGAAAAATGCAGGAATTTATGGCTACCAGCGAACGCCGGGCCGAACTCTACTGGTGGTTCTCCACCCTGTTCGCCGCCGAACTCAGTGATGAGCTGATCGCCGAATATGACACCTATGATGTGCGAAGCTTCCTGAAAAGCCTCTCCACGCTGGATCCCATGCGTGACGCGGTGGCCGAGCTCAATGATGCCATCGCCCGTCTGCTGGTGCGTGACGAACGAGCCAGCGCACTGGCCACAGACTTCAACACGCTGTTTCTGACCCCGGACTCGGTGCAACCCTATGAATCCGCCCATGGCGACAACACTGCACGCAGCCACATGGCAGAGCGCCTGACCCGACTGGCGATCGATGTGAGCGACAAATATCAGCAACCGGTCGATCATCTCGCCATCGAGCTGGATCTGATGGGCAATCTCATCATCCGCGCAGCGGAAGCAAAGAGCGCTGCCGAGCGGGAAAGCTGGCTCGACGAGCAGGAAGCGCTGCTGCACACGCATTTGTTAGCCTGGTTCGCACGATTTGAAACGGCCTGTCGCGCCGCCGACCCGTTCGGTTTCTATGGCGCCAGCGCCCGCCTGCTGGGGGTCTTCCTCAAGATGGATGCCAACTACCTCTCTCTGGTCAAACCGGCGCAAAGCGCCGATTAAGTCGATGAAAACAGCCCTGCTTCTGATTGCATGCTGGCTGCTGGCCCTGATCCCGCTGGATCAGGGCGTTACCCCCCTCGTCGCCCTGCTGTTCAATCCGGACCGCGAGCTTTATGGCACCGCCCAGCTCACCGGCTTTGCCGGTATCCTGTTGACGATTTACCTCTCCACTCTCGGCGTCGAAGTGGTGCTGCGCCGCCGCTTCCAGATTGCTGGCATGCTGGCCCTGCTGGCGGCCTGGATCGACTTCATCAACAGCAGTGGCAGCGAAGCGCACTGGTTGTTGCTGTATGCCCTGGCGCTCCCTTTCCATCTGCTCGGCTGGCTGGTTTTCGTGCGCGGCCTTCAGGCGTTTGGCCGCCAGAAGGGATAGGCTTACTGACCCCCCACTTCCAACTGCCAGTGGTCAGCATCCCGTTCGTTAAGGTAGCGTGATAGCGGATCGTCACCCTGATAACGGGACGCTTTTCTGAATTGGAGCGGAAACGACTCATCGACCTGCGACTTGTTCAATGAATCAACCACCTGCTCGCGGGTAGCTGGAGCCAAATAAGCCCCCCTATCCACATAACCCTGACTGGCAAACTCGGAGTCAAACACCGGAGCCTCAAACTGCCACGCCACCGCCAGCAATAACACTTCAATCATCGCATCAACTCCGTTGTTCTTTGCGCGTCACTCATACGCCCTGTGTTTCTATTTTTGCCACATTTGATGACCGATGAAAGACCCACTTTTCTAATAACTCCATTATCAAATACGCGACTGACAGCAACGCTGTTGTGACCAAATCCCCCGCATTACCTGCACATTTTTTTATCAAAAATAGATAGATAACTCCGCTTGACTCCCCTCAAAAAGTTCGTGCCATACTGAAATTCGATGTAAGTGACAAATCAATCAATGCCGAGGTCACCATGGATGGGAAGCTTTTCAATGCCGACGCCGAGGCACTACTGACACAGTTGTCAGATCACACCGTCCTGGAACAGCTGATGGATACAGCCCCATTGGGCATAGGCGTATTTGACCGTGACTTTCGTTACCGCAAAGTCAATCAGGTGCTGGCCGACATCAACGGCAAGAGTATCGAGGAACATCAGGGCAAACACCTTCGAGAGGTGGTGCCCAAACTGGCCGCAACCCTGGAGCCGATGTTTCAGCAGATCCTTCACAACGGCAGGCCCTATGTGAATGTGGCCATCACCGGCCAGACGGCAGCACACGACAGCAGCTCACGGCGCTGGCAAGCCACCTACAGTCCGATGCGCGATGAACGAGGGGAACCAAACGGAATCCTGGCTATCGTGCGGGACATCACCGAGCAGTACGAAACCGAGCAACGCCTGCAACTGGCGATGCGGGCGGCACAAATTGGCGTATGGGAATGGCATGTGGCGGAGGACAGATTGCTGTTTGACGGCCAGATTGAGCCACTGCTGGGGATCCAGGCCAATCAGTTCAATGGCGGATTGCAGGCGTTCGTCGACTGCTTCGAACCGGAATCAGGCCGTCAGCTCAAGGATGCCTTGCAAGGCCATGAGCCCATCCACCTCACTCTGAGTTATATGACTCCCCTTAATGAGCGTCACTGGGTAGATATTCATGCAGATCATGTGCCTGCCACCGAGTCGGTCGGACATAGAGTCATGGGGGTCATCCACAATGCCACTACCCGACGCCATCAGGAGGAGCGACTGCATCAAGCCAACGTAGTATTCGACACTACGGCAGAAGGGATCATCATTCTCGACAACGAGCATCACATACTCTCGGTCAACCCGGCCTTCACCATGCTGACCCAGTATGAAGCCGAAGAGGTCATAGGGCGCACGCCGGATATCATCATGCACCCGAAACGTTATGCGGAGCTCGATTTCCCCTGGTATCACCTGCGTCCCGGCAATAATGCCTGGCACGGTGAAATGGTCTGTCTGCGCAAGGATGGCAGCTACTTCTCCTCCTGGCAGCAGATCAGCGCTGTCTATGACAACTTCAACAACACCACCCACTATGTGATCGCTCTCTCCGACATCAGCGCCATCCGCAAGGTGGAGGCCGAGCTCAACCACCTTGCCTATCACGATCCCCTGACCGAGCTGGGCAACCGCCATCTGTTGCAAGAGCGGCTGACTCTCGAGTTGAAGACGGCAAAACTCAATCACAAGCGGTTGGGGCTGCTATTTATCGATCTGGATGGTTTCAAACTGATTAACGACAGCCTGGGTCACGACGTCGGCGATCAACTGCTCAAACGACTGGCAGAGCGGATCCGCTGCTGCTTGCAGCACAACGATCTGGCAACCCGACTCGGGGGGGACGAATTTCTGGTGCTGATCCCCTATCTGGAAGAGCCTGACGAGCTGGCGACCCTCGCCAATACCCTGCTGACAGTGTTGCGTGAACCGGTGGAGCTGGCCCACGAACTGGTCGCTATCTCTGCCAGTATCGGCATCGCTATCTATCCGGATCACGCCGACACCCCGGAGACCTTGATCAGTGCCGCAGACAGTGCCATGTACGAAGCGAAAAGCCAGGGGCGCAACGGTTACCAGTTTTATAGCCCGAGCATGGCCGCCAGCGCCCGCGAGCGCATGAAGATTGAGCAGGGACTGATCAAGGCACTGGAGCTGGAGCAGCTCTGCGTCTTCTATCAACCCATTACCAATCTGCTCAATGGCCACCTGAGCGGACTGGAGGCGCTGGTTCGCTGGCAGCATCCGAATGAGGGGATCATTGCCCCAACCCGCTTTATCCCGGTAGCGGAAGAGTGCGGCCTGATTGAGAAGATCGGGGGGTGGGTCATGCGCAATGCTTGCGAGCAGGGACGACTCTGGCTGGCGGCCGGATTACCGGTCCCCCGCTTGTCAGTCAACGTCTCGGTGCGGGAAATGCGCTCCCCCGGTTACGTTGAGCGGGTTGCCGCCATTTTGGCCGAAACCGGATTTCCGCCGGAGCGGCTGGAGATAGAGGTGACAGAGAGCATTATCCAGCGGGTTGATCAGAGTCTGGACCTCTTCACTCGCCTGAAAAGTCTGGGGGTGCAGATTGCCATCGATGACTTTGGCACCGGCTTCTCGTCACTGAGCCTGCTCAAAACCCTGCCGATTGATCGCATCAAAATCGACCGCGCGTTTGTGCAGGCATTACCGGAAGACAAGAACAGTCGGGAACTCTGCCGCACCATTATCAATCTGGCTGACAGTCTGGATATGGAGGTCACCGCCGAGGGGATTGAAACCAAGGCACAACATGCCTTCTTGCAGTCACTCAACTGCGGTGAGGGACAGGGTTATCTGTTCAGCAAGCCGCTTCATGTCGATCACATGAAGGATCGCCTGCATCAGCGCTATGTCTCATAGCGGTTGGCAATCATCACCAGCCGGGAGGCATCCGCCTCCTGGCTACCGACCGGATTACCACTCAATCTGCAAACGGGATTCCCAGCCATCATCACGGTCATTGAGCATTCGCGTCAGCGGTGATTCGCCAGCATAACGGGGGGCTGGCTCGCTGAAGGTAAGTCTGGTACCGGGCTCTTTGGCCTGCCATGCATGACCAAGCTGATCGGCAACCTGATCCCGCAGCGCGGGGGTAGCTTCCTGATGAGTGATCGCAAACTCTTTCAGAGGTTCACCAGCAGGAACTGGCGCATCAAACTGCCAGAGAGATGTACAGAGCAACAGAGAAAACATCATGACCTCCAATTAATCAACATGCCCCCTTTTACCCACTCGCCGATTAATTGTCACTCCTTACCCTGTAACCAACTGTTGCCGCCTATCCAAAAGTCTAATTGCCCCCCGCCACCAAAGGTATAAGTTGTTAAGAAACCATTAAAAGATCTATTCAAAGGAGTGACAGATGAGCGAGAGCAAGGTCTACCCGGTCAAATCCCATATCAGCGACAGCGCCCTGCTGGACAAGGCCGGGTACGAGGCCATGTATCAGGCCTCCATCGACAATCCGGACGCCTTCTGGGGAGAACAGGGAAAAATCCTCGACTGGATAAAGCCCTATAGCAAGGTCAAGAACACCTCCTACGATCCGGGCCATGTCTCCATCAAATGGTTTGAAGATGGTCAGCTCAACGTCTCGGCCAACTGTCTCGATCGCCATCTCGCCGAACGGGGTGACAAGGTCGCCATCATCTGGGAAGGGGACAACCCCGCTGAAGATCGCAAACTCACTTACCGCGAGCTGCACAGCGAAGTGTGCAAGTTTGCCAACGTCTTGAAAGCACAAGGGGTTCACCGCGGTGACGTGGTCTGCCTCTATATGCCCATGGTGCCCGAAGCCGCCATCGCCATGCTGGCCTGTACCCGCATCGGCGCGGTACACAGCATCGTCTTTGGCGGCTTCTCGCCGGAAGCGCTGGCCGGGCGCATCATCGACTCCGGTTCCCGTATCGTGATCACCGCCGACGAGGGACTGCGTGGCGGCCGTCCGGTACCGCTCAAGAAGAATGTGGATGAAGCGCTCACCAACCCGGATACCCAGGTCAACAAGGTGATCGTGCTCAAGCGCACCGGCGGCAATGTCGCCTGGCACAACCACCGCGACATCTGGTGGCACGAAGCGACCGCCGCCGTCAGCAGCGACTGCCCGCCCGAGGCGATGAACGCCGAAGATCCGCTCTTTATCCTCTATACCTCCGGCTCCACTGGCAAACCCAAAGGGGTGCTGCACACCACCGGCGGTTATCTGGTCTACGCCACACTCACCTTCAAATATGTGTTCGACTACCACGAGCAGGATATCTACTGGTGTACCGCCGACGTCGGTTGGGTCACCGGTCACTCCTATCTGGTCTATGGGCCGCTCGCCAACGGTGCTACCACCATCATGTTCGAAGGGGTGCCAAACTACCCGGCCACCAACCGCATGAGTCAGGTGGTGGACAAACACCAGGTCACCATCCTCTATACCGCCCCCACCGCCATCCGCGCCCTGATGGCCAAGGGCACCGAGGCCGTGACCGGTACCTCGCGCCAAAGCCTGCGCATCATGGGCTCGGTGGGTGAACCCATCAACCCGGAAGCCTGGGAGTGGTACTACCGCACCATTGGCGACGAACGCAGCCCCATCGTCGATACCTGGTGGCAAACCGAGACCGGCGGCATCCTCATTACACCGCTACCCGGCGTCACCGACCTGAAACCGGGTTCGGCTACCCGCCCCTTCTTCGGGGTACAACCGGCGCTGGTGGACAACATGGGCGAGCCGCTGGAGGGGGCCACCGAGGGCAATCTGGTGATCACCGACTCCTGGCCGGGTCAGATGCGCACCGTGTTCGGCGATCACGAGCGCTTCGAGCAGACCTACTTCTCCACCTTCCCCGGCCGTTACTTCACTGGCGACGGTGCCCGTCGCGATGCCGATGGCTACTACTGGATCACCGGTCGGGTGGATGATGTACTGAACGTCTCTGGCCACCGTATGGGGACCGCCGAAATTGAATCGGCGCTGGTAGCCCATCCCAAGATCGCCGAAGCGGCGGTGGTGGGGGTTCCTCACGAGATCAAGGGTCAGGGCATCTACGCCTATGTCACCCTGATCGCCGGGGAAGAGCCGAGCCGCGAGCTGCACAAAGAGGTGAAGGAGTGGGTGCGCAAGGAGATTGGTGCCATCGCCACGCCGGATGTCATTCACTGGGCGGAGGGGCTGCCGAAGACCCGTTCCGGCAAGATCATGCGTCGGATCTTGCGCAAAATCGCCACCGGCGAGACCGACAGTCTGGGGGATATCTCCACCCTGGCGGATCCGGGTGTGGTGGACAAACTCATTCGCGAGAAGTCGGAAGCAGCCTGATCCCGCTTCGTTTGTTGCTCAACAAAGCCGGCCCTGCGCCGGCTTTGTCGTTTCTAATCTGCCCGCAAAGAGCAGGGCGGCAGCGGCGAAGTCGCGCAGACCGAAACGCGCAATAAATAGCCAGATGTAGAGATTAGACCAGTAAAATGCTGCTAATTTTCACGAAATCAATATAATTGCGAAATCTGTGTGCCAGGGCACACCGATTTGCGCAGAAAATGGCTAGATTTCTGGTAGTCCACAAGATAGCTGATAGATAGCAGCATTATCATCGAGGATGTACTCAATATGTCGCAAAATCACCGAATTCTCCTGCTCAACGGACCAAACCTGAATCTGCTGGGCAAACGGGAACCGGGTATCTACGGCAGCACGACGCTCGATGAGATCGTCGCCGATCTGAAGCTTAACGCCAGCGAACTCGGTGTCACTCTGGAACATCTGCAATCCAACGCCGAACATGAGTTGGTCAGCCGCATCCATCAGGCCATGGGCCAGGTGGATTTTATCATCATCAATCCAGCCGCCTTCACCCACACCAGTGTCGCCATTCGCGATGCGCTGCTGGGGGTTGCCATCCCTTTTATCGAGGTTCACCTGTCAAACGTCCATGCCAGGGAGCCGTTCCGTCATCACTCCTATCTGTCTGATGTCGCCAAAGGGGTCATTTGTGGTCTGGGGGCCGATGGCTACCAATTCGCTTTAACCGCGGCCGTGCACCATCTGCGCGCGGCTTGATAATCACTGATCAGATAAAGAAGAAAGAGAATGCTAATGGATATCCGCAAAATCAAGAAGCTGATTGAACTGGTTGAAGAGTCCGGCATCGCCGAACTGGAGATCTCCGAAGGTGAAGAGTCCGTTCGCATCAGCCGCAACTTCTCCGGTCAGGTGACCACCGCCATGCCGCAGATGATGATGCAGCAAGCCGCTCCGGTTGCTGCCGCTGCCGCCCCGGTTGCCGCCACACCGGCCGCTGATGCCACCCCGAGCGGTCACCTGATGCGCTCCCCGATGGTTGGCTCCTTCTACCGCTCCTCCAGCCCGGATGCCAAGCCGTTCGCGGAAGTGGGTCAGCAAGTCAATGTCGGTGACACCCTGTGCATCGTCGAAGCCATGAAAATGATGAACCAAATCGAGTCTGACAAGGCCGGTGTGATCAAAGCGATCCTGGTTGAAAATGGTCAGGCCGTCGAATTTGACGAGCCGCTGTTCATCATCGAATAAGGGAAATCGCCACCCATGTTGGACAAAGTAGTCATCGCCAACCGCGGTGAAATTGCCCTGCGGATCCTGCGCGCTTGTAAAGAGCTCGGGATCAAGACAGTGGCCGTTCACTCCACCGCCGACCGGGAGCTCAAACATGTGCTGCTGGCCGACGAATCCATCTGTATCGGCAAACCAGCCAGTACCGACTCCTACCTCAACGTCCCGGCGATCATCGCCGCCGCCGAGGTGACCGGTGCCGTGGCCATCCACCCGGGTTACGGCTTCCTCTCCGAGAACGCCGATTTCGCCGAAGTAGTCGAAAAATCCGGCTTCATCTTCATCGGCCCGCGCGCCGAGACCATTCGCCTGATGGGTGACAAGGTCTCCGCCATCGAAGCGATGAAGAAAGCGGGCGTACCGTGCGTTCCGGGCTCTGACGGCCCGGTCGACAACGACGCCAAGCACAACGCCGCCATTGCCAAACGCATCGGCTATCCGGTGATCATCAAGGCCGCCGGTGGCGGTGGTGGTCGCGGTATGCGCGTGGTGCGCAATGAAGCGGAACTGGCGGGCGCCATCGCCCTGACCAAATCCGAAGCAGGCCAGTTCTTCAAGAACGACATGGTCTACATGGAGAAGTACCTGGAAAACCCGCGCCACATCGAAATTCAGGTGTTGGCAGACGGCCAGGGCAACGCCCTCTATCTGGGCGAGCGTGACTGCTCCATGCAGCGTCGCCACCAGAAAGTGGTGGAAGAGGCACCGGCACCGGGCATCACCGCCGAGATGCGCAAGTTCATCGGCGAGCGCTGCGTTCGCGCCTGTATCGAGATCGGCTACCGCGGTGCGGGTACGTTCGAGTTCCTGTACGAGAACGGCGAGTTCTATTTCATCGAAATGAACACCCGTATCCAGGTTGAGCATCCGGTTACCGAGATGGTTACCGGTATCGACCTGATTAAGGAGCAGCTGCGCATCGCCGCCGGTCAGCCCCTGTCGATCACCCAGCAGGATATCCGCATCCGTGGCCATGCCATCGAGTGCCGGATCAACGCCGAAGATCCGGCCACCTTCATGCCCTCTCCGGGTCTGGTGCAGCGCTTCCACGCGCCGGGTGGTCTGGGCGTGCGTTGGGACTCCCACATCTATGCCGGTTACAAGGTACCGCCCCACTACGATTCGATGATCGGCAAGCTGATCTGCTACGGCGAGAATCGTGACATTGCCATCGCCCGCATGCGCCATGCGCTGGACGAGCTGGTGGTGGAAGGGATCAAGACCAACGTACCGTTGCAAAAAGAGATCATGAAAGACGAAAACTTCCAGCACGGTGGCACCAATATCCACTATCTGCACAAGAAGTTGGGTCTGTAAGATCTCGCAAGCAGAACAATCACTTCCGGCCAGATAGCAGCCAGCTGTTCATCTGCAATCCAGCCGGGAGGCGGCTTCGCAAGAAGCCTCTGCTGAAAAAGGGCCATGGCGACATGGCCCTTTTTTGTTATCCTTGCGCCCCCAAATTTGTCGGAGGCCAAGGTGAACCGTTTTGCTCTCGCCCGCCGGGAAGCAGTTTTCTGCCTGCTGCTGACCCTGCTCTACTTCTTTGCCTGGTATGGCACCGCCTATTTTATCCCGCTCCAGCTGGAGCTGTGGGGGCTGCCACTGTGGTTCCTGCTCAGCTGCATGGTGATGCCACTGCTGTTCATTCTGCTCTGCGCGCTGATGGTGAACCGGCTGTTTGTGGAGATCCCCCTCGATACCCACACCCCTTCCGGCAAGGAGTCATCCCATGAATCTTGAGCTGATGCTGCCGCTCTTCATCTATCTGGTGCTGGTGCTGGGGGTCGGTTTTTGGGCCAGTCGCCATCGCGCGGAAGGCAACTTCGTGCAGGAGTACTTCATCGGCAACCGCAGCATGGGCGGGCTGGTGCTGGCGATGACGCTGGTAGCCACCTACACCTCGGCCTCCTCCTTTATCGGTGGGCCGGGGGCGGCCTACAAGATTGGTCTGGGCTGGGTGTTGCTGGCGATGATCCAGCTGCCCACCGTCTGGCTCACCTTGGGGGTACTGGGCAAGAAGTTCGCCATCATCGCCCGCCGGGTCAATGCGGTGACCATCAACGACATGCTGTGGGCCCGCTATCAGAGCAAGGCGGTGGTGATCCTCGGCTCCGTCACCATCATCCTCGCCTTTATCGCCACCATGGTGGTGCAGTTTATCGGCGGCGCCCGCCTGCTGGAGACCGCCACCGGCCTCTCCTACCAGCAGGGATTGATGCTGTTTGCCAGCTGCGTGCTGCTCTACACCATCATCGGCGGCTTCCGTGCCGTGGTGATGACCGATGCCCTGCAGGGGATTATCATGCTGATCGGCACCGGCGCCTTGCTGGCGGGGATTTTGGTCGCCGGTGACGGCCTGCCGAACCTCATCCACCAGCTCAGGGAGATCGATCCCAAGCTGGTGAGCCCGCAGGGGGCCGATGACATGCTGACCCAGCCCTTTATGCTGAGCTTCTGGATCCTGGTCTGTGTCGGGGTGGTGGGGCTGCCCCACTCGGCGCTGCGCTGCTTTGGCTATCGCGACAGCAAGGCGCTCCATCGCGGCATTCTGATCGGCACCGTGGTCAGCGCCCTGCTGATGTTCGGCATGCATCTGGCTGGCGCCCTTGGCCGCGCCATCCTGCCCGGCATGGACAGCCCGGACAAGATCATGCCCTCCCTAATGATGGAAGTGCTGCCCCCCTGGCTGGCGGGGGTTTTCTTGGCGGCACCGATGGCGGCCATCATGTCCACCATCGACTCCCAGCTGATCCAGGCCTCCGCCACTCTGGTGAAGGATCTCTACCTCAACTACCTCAGCCCGAAACAGGAGAAGCTGGAAGTGCGCATTCCGCGCCTCTCCCTGCTCTGCACCCTGATCCTCGGCACCCTGGTGCTGCTGGCGGCACTGCAACCGCCCGAGATGATCATCTGGCTCAACCTGCTCGCCTTCGGTGGCCTGCAGGCGGTATTCCTCTGGCCGCTGGTGCTCGGCCTCTACTGGTCACGAGCCAACGGCCCGGGCGCGCTAGCCAGCATGGTCAGCGGCATCGTCAGCTATGGGGTGCTGAGTCAGTGGGGGATCAAGCTGGCAGGGCTGCACGCCATCGTGCCGAGCCTCACGCTGGCGCTGGTGGTCTTTATCACGGTGAGCCTGCTGACGGCGCCGCCCTCGCGGGAAGTACGGGAACTTTTCGAGCAGAAATATTAAAAAGATAAATTAAGGGTTCCAAAACTATCCCCAAATGGGTGGTTTCCGGTTAAACTGTGCGCCAAGTCACAAAAAGTAGCCGCTGTATGCCCGTTAAAGCCACTCGACAAGTCGTTACTCAAGCCCTGCAGCGGCTCGGTTATGCCCTGCTGCTGCCCGTCTCCATCCTGCCGATGGCGGCGTTGATCTACCGGCTTGGGCAACCCGACGTGCTCGATTTGGCGGTGCTCTCCCTCACCGGTCAGGCGATCTTCAGCCAGATGCCGCTTATCTATGCGGTGGCGATCGCCTTTGGCCTGAGTCGGCAGGAGCTGGGCGGACAGACGCTGGCGGGTGCGGTCAACTTCCTGCTGCTCAGCACCGCCTTCAATACCCTGGCCCCCAACCTGCACGCCGACATGATCTGCGGCCTGTTGGCGGGGCTCACCACCGCCATCATCTATCCCTGGGTACACCAGCAAACACTGCCTCGCTGGCTGCAGATCGCCAAGGGGGAGTTTCCCAGCCTGCTGGTTTCGGCCTTGGCCTGTCTGCTGATCGCCATTCCCCTCTCGCTGCTGTGGCCGCCACTGGAGCGCGGGCTGACCCTGCTCACCTCCGAGCTGCTCACCACGCCGTTTGGCGCCTTCTGCTACGGCACCCTCAACCGCTTGTTGATCCCGCTGGGACTGCATCAGGTATTGGGTAGCGTCATCGGCCTTGGCGAGAGCAACCTGCAGGCGCTGGCCGCCGCCCAACCGCTCCATGAAGGGTATGTGGCCGGTCTCTACCCCATCATCATGTTCGGCCTGCCGGGCGCCTGTTTTGCCATCTGGCTGCACCGCCAGCGGATGCAGCGGCTGCCGCAGGGCGGGCTGCTACTCACCCTGGCGCTCACCTCGGCACTGGTGGGCATCACCGAGCCCATCGAGTTTCTGTTCGCCTTTACCGCCCCCTGGCTGTTTCTCGCCCACGCCCTGCTGACCGGGCTGTCGCTGGCGGTCTGTAGCGGGCTGGGGATCAAGGTGGGCAGTTACTTCTCCGCCGGTCTGCTGGATCTGGTACTTAGCTATCAATCCGGCGAGCACAGCTTCTGGCTCATTCCGGTCGGTATCCTGTTCTTCGTCGCCTACACCCTGCTGTTCTATCAGCTGCTGGAGCGTGCCCCCCTCAGCATGCCGAGCAAGCCCATCGCAGTGGAACACCCGCGCCTTGCCAGCGTCGCCCCTTCCGATCCGCAGATGCTGGCTATCCAGTATCTCAAGGTGCTGGGCGGGATGGATAACCTGCAAGCGATGAGTGTCTGTCTCACTCGCCTCAGCCTGCGGGTACGCGATATTTCGCTGGTGGATCAATCCCGCCTGCTGGGTCTGGGCTGCCTCTCCTGGATCCAGCTCAACGAGCACCAGCTGGTACTGGTGCTGGGCCCCAGCGCCAGCCTGATTGAAGGGCAGATCCGCATGCTGGCGGAGCGCCAGTCGGTCCCCCTCGGCCTCAAACCCAATCAGGAGTCGGCCAGCCAGAGCAGCTGGTAACTCAGGCGAACGGCAACCGCTCGGCCACGAAATCCATCAGGGTGCGCAGAGCGGGGGCTAGATGCTCTCGGCTCGGATAGATAAGGTAAAACGGGTTGGCCGGAATGGGCTGATCCGGCAGCACTTTCTGCAGCCGCCCCGCAGCCAAATCCCCTTCGCAGACATGGTGGGGCAACAGGGCAATCCCCCCATCATGGAGCGCCATCTCCCGCAGCGCCAGCAAGCTGTTGCTGACACAGGCCCCCTGCGGCCGCCAGCCTCCCTCTTGCAATGGCCACACCGGCATGGCCGAGTGCACCAGACAGGCATAGCGGCCCAGCTCGCTCAGCTGTTGCGGCATGCCGTGGGCCGCCAGATAGGCGGGCGCCGCCACCAGATGGCGCGCCACCTCACCGATGCGCCGACAGATGAGGCTGGAGTCTTTTAGCGGCGCCGCCCGCAACGCCAGATCGTAACCCTCCCCCACCAGATCGAGCTGTTCGTCACTCAGGGTCAGCTCCAGCACCACCTCGGGATAGAGGGCGCGAAACTCGGCGAGGATCCGGCCAAGCAGCAGGGTACCGGTCGCCTCGGGGGCGGTGATCCGCACCCGCCCCGCCGGGGCCGAGCGCAGCCGCGCCATCGCCAGATTGGCGCTACGGGCCAGTGCCAGCAGTCCCTGACAGTGCTCCACATAAAGTTCACCCTGCGGCGTCAGGCTCAACCTGCGGGTGGTGCGCTGCAACAGCCGCACCCCGAGCTGGGATTCGAGCCGCGAGATCTTCTGGCTCACCGATGACTTGGGCATGCCGAGCAGCTCGGCGGCCCGGGTAAAGCTCCCCTGCTCCACCACGGTGGCGAACAGTCCCATCAACTCCAGATCGACATTGTTCATATATTCAAACAGTCTTTACCGATTACCCATCTTAATCTTGATAATTAACCAGACTAGAGTGAGTGGCAATCCCGAACACAGCGATTTGAAAGGAAAAACCATGAAAGCCATTGCCCTGACTCACTACCTGCCAAGCGACCACCCCGACTGCTTTATCGCCGCCAATCTGCCCGACCCCACTCCGGGTCCGCGGGATCTGCTGGTGCGGGTCACCGCCACCTCCATCAATCCGGTGGATACCAAGGTGCGCTCCCCCAAGGCCAAAATTGAAAGCGCGCCCCGGGTACTGGGCTGGGATGCGGTGGGGGAAGTGATCGCCACCGGCAGCGAAGTCACCCTGTTCAAGGCGGGCGACCGGGTCTGGTATGCAGGCGACATCAGCCGCCCCGGCAGCAACAGCGCCCTGCAACTGGTGGATGAGCGTATCGCCGCGATCGCCCCCACTAGCTTGAGCGATGTGGAGGCCGCCGCCCTGCCGCTCACCGCCATCACAGCCTGGGAGACCCTGTTCGATCGCTTCGCCCTCACCCGCGAAAGTCGTGGCAAACTGCTGATCATTGGCGGCGCCGGTGGCGTGGGCTCCATCGCCATCCAGCTCGCCCGCCAGCTCACCGGCATGGAGGTGATTGCGACCGCCTCCCGCCCCGAGAGTCGTGAGTGGTGCCTCGAGATGGGCGCCCATCAGGTAGTGAACCACCACAAGTTGCAGGAGGAGCTGACCGCCCTTGGCATCACTCAGGTCGATGCCATCTTCTGCACCAACGCCACTGCCGAGCACTGGGCCACCATGGCCGGGCTGATCCGCCCGTTCGGCCATATCTGTACCATCGCCGAATCGAGCGAGCCGTGGGATCTCTCCCTGCTCAAGAGCAAGAGCGTCACCTTCAGCCAGGAGTTCATGTTCACCCGCTCCCTGTTCCAGACCCCGGACATGATCGAGCAGCACCACCTGCTCGGCCGGGTGGCGGCACTGGTCGATGAAGGGGTATTGCAGACCACTCTGACCAGAACCATCCCCTCGCTGACCCCGGTCACGCTGGCTCAGGCCCATGCCGAGGTGGAAGCGGGCCGCATGGTAGGCAAGCTGGTGATCGACATGAGCGGCTTTGCCAACTAAGCCCTCAAACGCACCATGATGGGATAAGTTCACCAAGGAGATGCCCCAAACGGGCACAGCAATCGGCACTCATGCCCGCCAGTGGCAGGCCAACGTCCGACAATAAGTTAAAAAAGAGGCCATTTCGCGAGAAATGGCCTGAATACCTGAACATTGGGGTAACAATCACACACATATCCTTATGCAGGACAATCCAGTCTTTGCATCTGGCGTGCCAACAGCAGCATGAGGGCGCCAAACCGGCGCCAGCCCATCCTTGAGCAAGGTGTCGACCTTGCTCTTTTTTTGTCTGGCAGATTTTTACCTGACAAATAAGTGCAGATAAAAAAATGCCACCCGAGGGTGGCAGTGAAAGATGACGGAACTTGAGCAAAGCGTTCAGCGAAAACCGGTCGTCTTCGCCTGCATAGAGCAATACAGGAACCGTGCCAATCCGGCAAAATCCCTCATATAGCCCCACGCCATGGGCAAACCACGACAGCACTGCCCCATGATGGTAGAATCTCGCGGTTTCACATTTATGAAGAGTCGACGCCATGCCCTGGATACAAATTCGAATCAACGCCACTGCCAAGACCGCAGACAAGGTGAGCAACATGCTGCTGGGGCGTGGAGCCCAGGCGGTGACCTTTATGGATGCCAAGGATGTGCCCGTCTATGAACCCATGCCCGGTGAAACCCCGCTCTGGGGCGAGACCGAAGTGATGGGTCTGTTCGATGCCGAAACCGATCCGGCCCCCACCATCGCCTTCTTCCAGCAGATCTTCGGCGAAAACGTCGGCTACAAGGTCGAACAGCTGGAAGACAAGGACTGGGTGCGCGAGTGGATGGATCACTTCCACCCTATGCAGTTTGGCGAACGGCTTTGGATCTGCCCGAGCTGGCGCGATGTACCGAACCCCGATGCGGTCAACGTCATGCTGGATCCGGGTCTGGCCTTCGGTACCGGTACCCACCCCACCACCGCCCTCTGCCTGCAGTGGCTGGACGGCCTCGATCTGACCGGTAAAACCGTGGTCGACTTTGGTTGCGGCTCCGGCATTCTCGGCATCGCCGCCCTGAAACTGGGGGCAGCCCGCGTCATCGGCATCGACATCGACCCGCAAGCCATTCAGGCCAGCCACGACAACGCCGAGCGTAACGGCGTTGCGGGCCAGATTGAACTCTACCTGCCTGCCGACCAGCCGCAAGATGTCGAAGCGGACGTCGTCGTCGCCAACATCCTGGCCGGCCCGCTGCGCGAACTGGCACCGCTGATCGCCGGCCACGGCAAAGCGGGCAGCCTGATGGCCCTCTCCGGCGTGCTGGAGAGCCAGGCCCCGGAGCTGGAAACCATCTACGGCCAGTGGTTCGAGATGGACCCGACCGCCGTCAAGGAGGAGTGGTGCCGCCTCTCCGGCCGCAAGCACGGCTAAGCGCGGTCAGCATTGAGCCAGCCTCATGCCATCAGGGCTCCCGTTCGGGGGCCCTGACTATTTTGGCCTGCCGGGCCCTTCCCCGTCCGTGGACATGGGCTTGATCGCCCTCCCTTCGAACTGTGTTCATTTGAAAACAACAGACACCTTTATTCCGGTAAGATAGCGGTCCGAGCCAACGCAACCGAGAGGGACTTCTTATGCGGATTGCCATTCTGGATGACTATCAGGATCAGGTGCGTCACCTCCCCTGCTTTGCCCTGCTGGCGGGTCATGACGTCACCATCCTCAACCAGAGCGAACCCGATCCGGCACGCCTCGCCGCCATGCTGGAAGGGATGGAAGCAGTGGTGCTGATCCGCGAGCGTACCCGCATCGACGAACAACTGCTGATGCGGCTTCCCACCCTTAAACTCATCAGCCAGACCGGCAAAGTCAGTCAGCATATCGACCCGGCACTGTGCCAGCGGTACGGCGTTGCCGTGGCAGAAGGGATCGGCAGCCCCATTGCCCCCGCCGAGCTCTGCTGGGCGCTCATCATGGCAGCCTCCCGTCATATTCCTGCTTACAGCCAGGCGTTGAGCCAAGGCCAATGGCAGCAATCAGGCACCCTCGGTTTGGGACGCACGCTGCATGGGCTGACACTCGGCATCTGGGGCTACGGCAAGATAGGCCAGCGGATCGCCCGCTACGGCAAGGCATTTGGCATGTCGGTGCTGATATGGGGCAGTGACGCTTCGCGCAGGCAGGCCGAACTGGATGGCTATGCCCGCGCCTCCAGCAAGGAGGCTTTCTTCAGTCAGGCCGATATCCTCACGCTGCATCTGCGCCTGAGCGAGGCAACCCGCGGCTGCGTGACTTGCACAGATCTCGCACAGATGAAAGCGGACTCCCTGCTGGTCAATACCAGCCGGGCCGAGCTTATCGAACGGGGCGCCCTCTATGCAGAGCTAAGCACCCATCCTGGGAAACGGGCCGCGATCGATGTGTTTGACATCGAACCGGCCACGCCACAAAACGAGCCCCTGCTGCGCCTGCCCAACGTATTGGCAACGCCCCATCTGGGCTATGTGGAGCAAAACAGCTACGAACTCTACTTTCGCGTGGCGTTCGAGAATGTGCTGGCCTTTGCCGCTGGGCAACCACAGAACCTGCTGAAGCCAACTTGACGAAGCTCGCTCGTAGCGACATAGCGTTCGTCACGAAATGGCAAAAAGAGATAAAAATAAAGCCCAATGTCACGAGGACGTTGGGCTGTTAAAAGGTGCTACGGAATTGCGACTCTCATCGCAGAAAAATTAGAAGGAATGCCCTTCTAAACTGGCAAAAGAATATTAGCGAAAAGCAAACGTTTTACACAGTGAAAAACAACAGGATTGCGAGGCGTATCGCACTATTTAAATAATTACCTGCTACGGCGCGCGAAGCCCCTTTGACCCATTTATTTTCCCCAATCACTCTGGTTACTATTCACGGTTAAACAGCAAAGCCCCGACTTCTCGAGGCTTTGCTTTTCTCAACTGCAACGTAACCAACGCGTCAGAAACGGCGGACAAACGCATCCGGCGGCAGCTCGCGCAGTTTGCGCGCTTCCAGCATGGGGGTGCCGAGGTAGAGGAAGCCCACCAGCTGATCCTCTGCCGCCAATCCCAATCCCTTGTTGATCTGCTCATCGAAGATAAACCAGCCGGAGCGCCAGATGCCGTTAAAGCCCTGCGCCTGCGCGGCCATCTGCATCGCCATCAGGGCGCAACCGGCAGAGAGCTCCTGCTCCAGTTTTGGCACCTTGGGGTGATCCTGATAACGGGTTGCTACGGCGACGACCAAGGGCGCCCGCAGCGGCGCTTCGCTGCACTTCTTGACGCTATCGTCATCCTCGCCACGGACGCGAGCCGCCTCGGCCAGCAGCTTGCCCAGCCGCTCGCGGCCCTCCCCTTCAAACAGAATGAACTGCCAGGGAGTCAGGGTGCCGTGATCCGGCGCGCGCAGGCCCGCCTTGAGGATATTGTCGAGCACCTCACCGCTCGGGGCGGGATCGGCGAGACGGCCACAGGAGTGGCGGTTGAGCAACAGGGTGAGGGCATCCATGGGCAATTCCTTCTCTGGGGCAATGATGGCGCTACCTTAGCACAGCGCCGAATGAAGAAAACCCCTGAAGCTCAGGGGTTTATCTCATTCATGATGGCGGGGAGAGATTAGATGACAGCGGCCAGTTCGGCGCCCTGCCGGATCGCCCGCTTGGCATCCAGCTCGGCTGCCACGTCGGCGCCGCCGATGATATGTACCGGCTTGCCTGCCGCCTGCAGACCGGCCTGCAGCTCCTTGAGGGGCTCTTGCCCGGCGCAGATGATCACCTGATCCACCGGCAGACACTGTTTGGTCTCGCCCACCTGAATGTGCAAGCCCTCGTCATCGATCCCCAGATATTGCACCCCGGAGAGCATCTGCACCTTGCGGTTCTTAAGCACGGTACGGTGGATCCAGCCGGTGGTTTTGCCAAGGCCGTCACCCACCTTGCTCTCCTTGCGCTGGAGCAGCCAGATCTGGCGCTCGGGGGCGTCGATCTCGGGGGCGATCAGGCCACCACGCTGGTCGAGTTGCTTGTCGATGCCCCACTCCTTGAGCCAGTGATCTCGATGGCCGTCGGCATCCATCTCCACCTTCTTCTCCACCAGATATTCGGCCACATCGAAGCCGATACCGCCAGCACCGATCACCGCTACCTTCTGGCCGACCGGCTTGTGATCCCGCAATACATCGAGGTAGTTCAATACCTTGGGATGCTCGATCCCCGGGATATTGGGGGTGCGCGGACGGATACCGGTGGCGAGGATCACCTCGTCAAAACCGCCGC
Organism: Aeromonas finlandensis; assembly: GCF_000764645.1. GTDB lineage: Bacteria > Pseudomonadota > Gammaproteobacteria > Enterobacterales > Aeromonadaceae > Aeromonas > Aeromonas finlandensis. The sequence continues at coordinate 37,364 of NZ_JRGK01000269.1, read as the reverse complement.
CGAGCAGGCTCTCGGCACTCTGGCGCTGGCCCAGATAGAGCTCGACGCCACACTTCTCCAGCCGTTTGGCGAAATAGCGCAGGGTCTCGTGAAACTCCTCTTTACCGGGGATCTGCTTGGCGAAGTTGAACTGGCCGCCGATTTCGCTGGCCTGATCGAACAGACTCACCTGATGGCCGCGCTCGGCAGCGTAGCAGGCGAACGCCAGCCCGGCCGGGCCCGCCCCCACCACCGCCAGCTTTTTGGGCTGGGGCACGCGACCAAACGTCAGCTCGGTCTCGAAACAGGCGCGGGGATTGACCAGACAGGAGGCGCGCTTCTGCTTGAATACGTGGTCGAGGCAAGCCTGATTGCAGGCGATGCAGGTGTTGATCTCGTCCGCCCGGTTCTCGGCGGCCTTGATGACAAACTCGGGATCCGCCAGGAAGGGGCGCGCCATGGAGACCATGTCCGCCTCGCCGCCCGCCAGAATGCGCTCGGCCACCTCGGGAGTGTTGATCCGGTTGGTGGTGATAAGCGGCACCTTGAGATGCTTTTTCAGCTCGGCAGTGACCCAGCTGAAGGCGCCGCGCGGCACGCTGGTGGCGATGGTGGGAATACGCGCCTCGTGCCAGCCGATACCGGTGTTGATGAGGGTCACCCCCACCGCTTCCAGCGCTTTGCCAAGGGCGATCACCTCTTCCAGAGTCGAGCCCTGCTCCACCAGATCCAGCATGGAGAGGCGGAAGATGATGATGAAGTCGGTGCCGACCCGATCGCGGATGGCGCGGACAATCTCCACCGGGAAGCGCATCCGGTTTTCGCTGCTGCCGCCCCAACCATCGCTGCGCTTGTTGGTGCGCTCGCAGATGAACTGGTTGATGAGATAGCCTTCCGAGCCCATCACCTCGACGCCGTCATAACCGGCCGTCTTGGCCAGCGCCGCGGTGGCGGCGAAGTCGCGAATGGTGCCGCGGATCTGCCGCTCGCTCATGGCGCGCGGCTTGAACGGGGAGATGGGCGCCTTGAGGGCGCTCGGCGCCAGACTGAACGGATGGTAGGCATAACGACCGGCATGGAGGATCTGCAGCGCTATCTTGCCCCCCTCCTGATGCACGGCGCTGGTCACCTTCTTGTGCTTGCTCACCTGCCAGGGGAAGCTCAACTGCGAACCGTGGGGCACCAGCCGTCCGCGCAGGTTGGGGGCAATGCCGCCGGTGACGATAAGGCCGACGCCACCGCGGGCGCGCTCGGCATAAAAGGCGGCCAGCTTGTCAAAACCGCCCTTCTCCTCTTCGAGGCCGGTATGCATGGAGCCCATCAACACACGGTTGCGCAGTTGGGTAAAACCAAGGTCGAGCGGGGTCAGCAGGGTCGGATAGCGGCTCACGATGCCTCCAGTTAATTTTTTGTTATCAAACTGGGGCTAGAGTAAAGAATCGAAAATCCTTTTTCAAACAAATGTTTGGACAATTTTTCAGCGAACAGCCGTGCCCTGAACGAAGATAGGCGGGATCCACCAGCCGGAAATGGCAATTGGCCCCGCAACTGGTTAATAATGACCCTTCTCTACCCATTAACAGGGCGATAACGCGACTATGTCTATTTTCAAAGGTCTGGGTTGGTTGTTCCGCAGCCTGTGGCGACTGCTCAATTTCACCCGGCTGATGCTGGTCAATCTGCTGTTTCTCATCGTAGTGCTGGTCATCGTCTACAGCGTTGGTCAGAAAGAGGCGCCGGAGACCCCAATCGAGGGGGCGCTGACCCTCAATCTCAACGGTGTGCTGGTAGAGCAACGCAGCCAAACCGATCCGACCGCGCAACTGCTGCGCCAGATGGATAGCAGCGACGAGCAGCCGAGCGAGATCGTCCTCTCTGACCTGCTGTGGGCAATCAAAAATGCCAAGGATGACGAGCGCATCAAGGCGCTGGTGATCAAGCCGCAAGGGCTGCAGGGGGCCAACTTCACCAAACTGCAGGAGGTGGCGAGCGCTATCGATGAGTTCAAGGAGAGCGGCAAACCGGTGATCGCCATGGCCGACTTCTACACTCAGGGCCAATACCTGCTGGCAGCCCACGCCGATCACGTGCTACTCAACCAGAGCGGCGCCGTGGTGATCGAGGGGCTCGGCGTCTACCAGACCTACTTCAAGTCGGCGCTGGAGAAGCTCAATATCACCCCGCACGTGTTCAAGGTCGGCACCTACAAATCCTTCGTCGAGCCCTATACCCGCGACGAGATGTCCCCCGAGAGCAAGGAGGCGAACCAGCGCTGGCTGGATCAGCTGTGGCAATCCTATGTGGCTGATGTGGCCGAACAGCGCGAAATCGAGCCTGACGCCGTCGCGCCGGGCAAGGATCGCTTCCTCGAGCTGCTGCGCAAAGCCGGTGGCAATGCCGCCAACTACGCCCTCGACAACGGTCTGGTAGATCAGCTGGCCACACGCGACGAGATGACCCAGGCGGTCATTAAAGAGGTCGGTGAAGCGGACGATCACGGCTGGAAAGGGGTCGGCCTGAAAGAGTATCTGGCCGCCGCGCCCGAGCAGTATCCCCAGAGCGGCAAGGATGAAGTCGGTCTGGTGGTCGCCAGCGGCGCCATCATGGATGGCGTGCAGCCTGCCGGTACCATCGGCGGTGATAGCCTCTCCGACCTGCTGGCCGATGCCCGTCGTGATGACAAGATCAAAGCCGTGGTCCTGCGAGTCGACAGCCCCGGCGGCAGCGCCTTCGCCGCCGAGCAGATCCGCGCCGAGCTGCTGGCCCTGAAACAGGCAGGCAAACCGGTAGTGGTCTCCATGGGCAGCTATGCCGCTTCCGGTGGCTACTGGATCTCCGCCGATGCGGACAAGATCTTCGCCTCCCCGACTACCCTCACCGGCTCCATCGGGGTGTTCGGCATGTTCGCCACCATCGACAAGGCGCTGGCCCAGTTCGGGGTACACACCGACGGGGTCGGCACCACCGATTACGTCGGCGTCGGCCCGACCCGCGCCCTGCCGGATCACGTTGGTCAGGCGATCCAGCTGAGCGTGGAAGATACCTACCAGCGCTTCATCGGTCTGGTGAGCAAGGGCCGCGGCCTGAGCCCGGAAGAGGCCGAGAAAGCGGCCGAAGGACGGGTCTGGACTGGCGAAGATGCCAAGGCCCTGGGTCTGGTGGACGAGTTCGGCAATCTGGACGACGCCATCAAGGCCGCAGCCGATCTGGCCAATCTGAAAGAGTGGCAGGTGACCCCCATCGAGCAGGAGGAGTCCACCAAGGACAAGTTCCTGCGCCAGCTGTTCGACAGCAGTGCCAGCGTGCTGGCTCCACAGTTGCAAAGCTGGTTGCCAGCGGGATTGGGCAAGGCTCTGGTGGAAGTGAACCGCAGCCTCGACCCGCTCACCCGCTTCAACGACCCGCAAGGCACCTACGCCTTCTGCCCGGTCTGCGTGCAGTAACCAAGCGGCGAATGCCCCATAAAAAACGGCGACCAGATGGTCGCCGTTTTCTTTATCCTGCCAGTGCCAGCGGCACCGCCAACTTGCTCAATCAGGGATTGAGGCGGGTCGGCATACCGGTACGCTGTTCCAGCACCTGCTTGACCACGTTGGAGTCAGACTCGGCGTGGGCGATGAAGCGGGTAGTGGCCGGGGTCATCGGGAGCGGCACAGAAGCGGTGGAGTTGAACTCCTCCTCGTTACGGGAGAGCGGCTCGTGCACTTCCATGTAGCGACCACCATCCGGCTCGACCGTGGTCTTGACCGGCTGGTTGACGAACTGGACGCGAGTGCCAACCGGCACGTTATCGAACAGATACTTGATGTCGTCGGCGCGCAGACGGACGCAACCGCTGCTCACCCGCAGACCGATGCCGAAGGTGGCGTTGGTGCCGTGGATGGCATAGAGGTTACCGATGTAGAGGGCGTGCAGACCCATGGGGTTATCCGGGCCAGCCGGCCATACCGCAGGCAGGGTCTTGCCCTGGGCGGCGTAGCGGCGACGGATGTTCTCGGTCGGGGTCCAGGTCGGGTTGGCACGCTTGCGCTCTACCTTAGTGATCCAGTTCTCCGGGGTGTTTACCCCCAGCTGACCGATGCCGATAGGCAGCACTTCCACCACGTTCTTCCCTTTCGGGTAGTAGTAGAGACGCATCTCGGCGACGTTGATGACAATCCCTTCGCGGGGCGCGTTGGGCAGGATCAGCTGGTGGGGGATGATCAGGGTGCTACCCGCTTTCGGCAGATAGGGATCAACGCCCGGGTTGGCTTCCATGATGTTGGTCAGACCCAGCTGGAAGTCAGCAGCGATCTGCTCCAGCGGACGGTTGTCCGCAGGCACCACGTATTCCTGATTTTCACCGATCAGGCGGCTGTTGGCCGCAGGCAGACGGTACTCGACGGCGGCAGCCTGCTGGCTCACCAGCGCAAATGTGCATAAAAGGGCCGAAGCGGCAGTGCGAAGGGGATTCATAAAATTCCTGTGTGGTTTCCTGTACCAAATGGGCCGGGGGCCGTCTCATCCTCGGTCTGCCGGTGGCGGGTCAACCTGCCCCACGACGCCAATAACCGAGCGCGCATTCTTTCCTGAGTCGGCCAAAATTTCAACTTCGATATGTTGCTTTTCTTGTTAAAAGTGGTCGTTTTCAACGCGACCGTTATCAACAGGGCAAAAGCCACTCTAACAAGTCACAGCTGAGAGAGAGATGAACGGCATCGGCGGCCTGCCAGCGAGCCATGCAGTCTCCGGTCAACCACGGCGCCACACCAGGTTGTTTCACTGTTGAAACAGAGATAAGCGCATTTGTCACACCAGAGGAGATAATCCACTCTCGACGGTGGCACCTTGCAGACATGGAAGAGAGCAAAACAGCGCGTCGGCCACGGGAAGGAAAAAACAACCGATGCCAACGCTGCTCGGCGGGCGGCCAGTGCCATAAAAAAACCGCCCCGAAGAGCGGTTAATGGAGCCACCAGGCAACCATAAAAGGGACTACAGGTGTTGTCATTGGAATTACTGGACGGCCGCCTCCCCTGCGCCACTCTGCTCCTTGAGGAAGCTGATCCAGGGAGATGCCCGCCCGCTGACGTTGCCATTCTGAGCCGCCTGGGTGAAGGCGTTGAGGGCCTCCTTCGGCTTCTGTTGCTCAAAATAGGCGACCCCGGTCAGGAACTTCAGATCCGCACGCTGTTCACCATTGGCATTGGCCGCTGGCTTGGCGGCCAGCGCCACCAGATCCTGATAGCGCTTGCTCTGGATCATCATGCGCGCCATTTTCAGCTGCAATTCGGCATTCGGGGCCAGCCGATAGGATTTGGCCAGGGTGTCGATGGCCGGATCCAGCTCCTTGGCCTGATGCCAATAGTTGGCCAGGGTTTTGTAGTTGCTGGCGCTCTGCTCAATCACTCCATCCTTCATCCCTTTCTCCATCACCCGCGCTGCGCGATGGGGAATGCCGCTGAAGGCGAGATAGTTGGCCAGACGCTGCAGTTCGGCCGGTTCGGTCAGCATGCCGAGGCTGTAGGCTGCCTCCAGTGCCGCCAGCGCCTTGCTATCGTTGCCTGCCTGCATATGCATGGCCGAGAGCTGGGTCCAGTACTTCTTCTGCTGCGGGTGCATGTCGACCAGAGTGGTCAGCACCTCGGTCGCCGGTTTGTACTGTTTCAGCTCGTAGTGGGCCGCCATCTTCAGCAGATACCAGGACTCCGGCGCTTTGCCCGCCGACAGCTTGATCGCCTGATCTACCGCCGGAATGGCCTCACGGTACTGCTTGAGCTGCACGTGGGCGTTGGCCAGGGTGATATAGGCGTGGGAGTTGGGCTTGTCATCCTTGCCCTGGTTGGCAAACCACTCCTTCATGGTCTTTATCGAACCCTGGAAGTTGCCCTCCGCCATATAGAGCTGGGCCAGGTTATAGCGCACCTGCTGGGCCACCGGTGGCGGCAGGCCGCCAGTGGCGATGGCATCGGCAAAGTACTTGGTCGCCTGACCGTATTTCTCCTGCTGGGCAGCCACGAATCCGAGAGTCTGCAATATGACCCCCTTGTCGTAGACCCGATCACCCACGCCGGAGAGCGCCTCCTGCAATCTGGCATTAGCCAGACCGTATTGTTTGTCAGTGATCAGCTCCTGCGCCTTGTTGACCGCCCGATAGGCCCGATCCGACAGGGCTGGCTGCTCGGCGGCCCAGCTGGCGGTGCTGAGCAGCACCGCCATGGCGACCGGGGCGAGGATCATCTTGTGTAACTTGTTCATCGCCACCTTCCTTAGTTGACCGCGAACTCGATCTCTTGCTGCATACGGCTCTCTTGCGGCTTGCCATCTGCCATAGCGGGCTTGAACGTCCACTTGGCGATGGTTTTGCGCGCCTCTTTGCCAAGGTCATAGCTGCGTGGCTCTTCCTTGACGATCCGTACGTTGCTGACAGTACCGCGCTCGGTGACGGTGAACTCCACCAGCACCTTGCCGGAGGCCAGACCCGCCAGCGCCGCCTTGCGGGGCATCATGGGCTCGAAGGTTGCCAGCGGAATGGCGCCGTTGTTGCCACCGATCCCGCCACCGCCGCCACCGGTGCTGTAGGCACCGAGGGCGTTGCCGCCACCGATGTTGACCGGAATGTCGAGCTTGGGCATATCCATGGGAGAGCTCTCCATCTGCGGCCGATCCGTGCTGGCCACCTCCATCTCGGGAGGGGGCGGCGGACGGTTCGGCGGCGGCGGTTTGGGCAGCTCCCGTTGCTTCTCTTGCAGGGTCTCCTGGGGCTTGATGCGAATGAAATCGGTCATGGCGATGTCATCCTTCTCCACCAGCTCCCGGTGATCCGGTGTGATCAGCTTGTTCATTCCCAAAAACAGAAAGAACACCACCACACAGGAGACCGCCAACGATATCAGGTATCTCATAGGTCTCTCTCCAGCATCAGCTGCTCTTGCTGGCAGCGATGGAGATGTTCTGGACACCGGCCATGCGGATCTGATCCATGACCTGCACCACCAGACCGGAACGGGATTCGGTATCGGCCTGGATCACCACGGCGCTCTCCGGGTTCTCGGCACGCAGCCGCTCGATGTTGGCACGTACCGCCCCCACTTCCACGATGCGCTTGTCGACCCAGACCTGACCGTTTTCGCGTACCGCGACCATGATATTGCCCTTCTTCACCGTCTCGGCCGTGCTGGCACTGGGACGGTTGATCTCGACACCGGACTCCTTGACGAAGGAGGTGGTGACGATGAAGAAGATCAGCATGATGAACACTATGTCCAGCATGGGGGTCAAATCGATAGCCGCCTCGTCAGCACCGCTGTCGCTGTAACGTTTTCTCATAGCAGAAACTCCTTGCTTGTTCTGTGCCCCCGGCAGGCCATGCCTCGCCGGGGGTATGCATCCTGCATCAACCGTGTTTCAGGTTGTCTTCCAGCTTTTGCACCGCCAGTTTGGCCTTGTGATCGAGCTGGTTGACAAAAAACAGGCCGGAAAGGGCGGCAATCATGCCCGCCATGGTCGGTACCGTTGCCTTGGAGATCCCCGATGCCATGGCCCGCGGCGAACCGGTGCCGGTGATGGCCAGGGTGTCAAACACCTGCACCATCCCCACCACGGTACCGAGCAGCCCCATCAGCGGACAGAGGGCAATCAGCACCTTGATGACCGGCATCCCCTTGTCCACCGCCATGGCGACCCGTGAGACCAGCTCGCGCCGGATCTGCTTGGCAGACCAGGAGAGGTGATCGGTGCGGGCCAGCCAGGTGGCCTTGGTCTGTTTCACCTGCTTGGGATAGACCGCCATAAAGTAGAACCAGCGCTCCAGCAGCAAGGCCCACATCATCAGGGTCAGGAAGAACAGGGCGACCAGTACATCGCCCCCCAATCCCAGAAACCGGCGGACCGACTCGACTTCTTCAATCAACCAGAACCACATGGGTGACTCCTTACGCTGCAGCTTTGGAGGCGTGCAGACGTTCCTGATAACGGGCGACGAACCCGGCGCTCTGCTCTTCCAGCACCTGGATCAGACGACGGCTCTGGGTCTGCACAATGGTGTAGAGGAACAGCATGGGCACCGCGACGACCAGACCCTGCATGGTGGTCACCAGCGCCTCGGAGATACCGCCTGCCATCAGCTTGGGATCGCCGGTACCGAACAGGGTGATGGCCTGGAAGGTGGCAATCATCCCCACCACGGTACCCAGCAGGCCCAGCAGCGGCGCGACCGAGGCGATCAGCTTGATGATGCTGATGCCCTTCTCGAACTTGGGTACGTTGCGCAGGATGATCTCGTCGAGCTTGGACTCCAGATCCTCGATGTTGTCACCACGATGACTCTGGTAGGCCCCCAGCATGTCACCAAGCGGGTTGCCCTTGATGATCTGATCGGATTTCAGCTGCTTGCGCATGGAGGTGCCGATCAACGACAGGCGGATACCGCAGAAGATGGCCAGCAGGGTACCGAGCACACCGAGCACCATGATGACGTAACCCACTTCACCACCCTGATCGACCCGCTCCTTGAAGGTCGGAGACTGCACCAGCAGAGAGAGGATCACGCCGCGAGACGGGTCGATGAAGATGGGTTTGACCCCGTCACCACCCTGTTCAAACTCGGCGATAGGCTCCAGCACCCCCTTGTCCGGTTGACGGGGAAGTTGCTCGAACTTGCCGGTCTCCGGCACGAAGGTGAGGTACTTGCCTTCGGAGACGGTGTTGAACTCACCGATCTGGGTGACGGTCTTCTCGGCCTGGTTGCCCTCGCCGTAGACCACGGTCGCCGGGATCTGGCTCACCTTGCCACCGTCCACCATGCGGCTGAGGGTGGTAGTCCAGAACGCTTCCAGATCGTCGCTGGAGGGGAGCTCTTTACTCTCGGCCAGACGGGTCAACAAGGCAGATTGCTCCGGATGCTCGACCCGACGGGCAGAGGCGTTGAAGATCCCCTTGAACTCACCGGCAAACTGACGCAGCACACCAAACATCTCGCCCATGTTGCCGGAACGCTGGCGCAGGGTTTCAGTCAGCTCGGTCAGCTGCTTGTCGTTGGCATCGAAGGTCGCCTTGAGCCGCTCACCCTTGGCCGTTTCGGCAGCCAGCTCGGCCTTGGCCTTGGCCAGCAGCGCCCCTTGCTCGTTCTTGTCGGCCAGGAAGCGGGCTTCCCGCTCCTTGTTGAGTTGGGATTCACTTAAGCTGGAGGCCTTGACCTGATTGAGCAGCGCATTGAGATCCACCGGTTTTTCGGCGGCAGTCACCGGCAGGGTGACCAGGGTAGCTCCCGCAATCAGGGAGGCAATAGCAAGTTTGATTCCTTTCATGATGCTTTCTCCGCAGTTTGAACCGGCAGCTTGATGAGGGCGGGAGGCGCCTGCTTCTTGGCGATGCGAAGGCCCTGTTCAACCGCACTGCGATACTCCTGGGGCAACTCTTCCCACTGACGGGTCTGCTTGTTCCACATACCGGTCTCATTGCCATCCGGGGACTGGTAGAGCAGGGCAATGCGGCCGACGCGCAGAAACTCGTAGGTCTTCTCGCTGCCATCCTTGTCCAGGCTCGCCTTGTAGGACTCGATGGTGCGACTGAAGCCCTCCTCGATCTGGTAAGCCTCCAGGATCTTGCGGTACTTCTCGGAGATGGTGACATCTGCGCTGTTCATCAGGTCGGTCAGTGCGGCAACCCGATCTTCGCGCTCGACCTTCTGGAACGGCAGATCTAGGGCGACGAACTGCTCAAGGGAGTCGATCATCTTGAGCATCAAGGGCACCACTTCGGTGCTGGTCTGATCAATCTGGGCGATCTGCTTTTGCATCGAGGCCAGCTCGGTGGTCTGGGATTCGACCATCTTGCCCACCTGCTCGTTGTAGGTGCGCAGACTGTCGACCTGACGCAGGGCGGCCTTGTACTGGGCCAGCGCAGACTCGGCAGATTCGGCATAGCTGTCGATTTTCTGCTGGGAAACTTTGGCTGCATTATTGGTGGCGGCTTGAGCGTCCACGGCCTGACCGGCGGTGGCGGCACTCAGATTGAAGCTGGTCAACAAGGCGGCCGAAACCAGGCTGCCAAGGAGCGCTTTCTTCATTGTAATGGTCCTTGTCTTCATAGGATGACCCTATCTCCGTAACTTCCTTGGACGTTGGGCACAGCCGACCCGACCGGGCCGGCTGAGGTTGTATATCAACGGGGTTGATTAGAACTTCTGGGTGTAGTCGATGTAGTAGACGCGACCGTCGATGCCGTAGAGGTATTCATCGTAAGTGTAACCATCGCTCGACAGGGAAGGCCCACGGTTGAACAGGTTCTTCACGCCGGTCTGGATCTTGGCATTCCAGCTGGTATCGACCGCCACGTTCAGGTTCCAGACGGTGTTGGACGCGATATGCCCCTCTTCCTTGCCGTCCACATAGTCCTGGCTCTGGGAGTCGATGTAGTTGGTGCTCAGGTAGGTATCCAGATTCCACAGCTGCGGGAAGTTGGCTCCGATCCCGGAGTTGAAGCGGAAGTCGGGTCTGCCATTCCAGCCCTTCTTGTCGACCATTGGGCCGCCAGCAAACAGACCTTCCTCATATTTCAGGATGTAAGTGCTGCCAAAGTCGTAACGCAGGGTGAAGGAGTTAAAGTCGTACTTGTAGTCCGCCTTGAAGTCGATACCACTGGTCTTGAGTTGCCCCAGGTTGACCATGCCGGCGTAGACCATCTCGACATCACCGTTGGCGTCACGGATGACGTTCGGGTTACTGCCGGTGTTCAGCTCCTGGTAGAACTGGGTCTGGGTGGTGGCCAGCTGGATCACGTCATCAATCTTGATGTAGTAGTAATCGAGCGACAGGTTGAGATTGTCCAACGGGTTGTAGGCAGTACCGATAGTGAAGGTATTGGCGGTCTCTTCCTTCAGGTTCTTGTTGGATTGACGCGTTGTGTCGTACTGCGCTTCGGAACAGTTGGCGACACCATTGGCCTGGCAGTAGACATAGTCCTTGGCAAAGTCCGCTGACTGGGCATCCGCCGCATAGAGATCATTCAGACCCGGCGCGCGGAAAGACTGGGACCAGGAGGTACGGAACATCAACTGCTCAAGCGGCTGATAACGCAGGCTCGCTTTGGGCGAGAAGGCGCTGCCAAAGTCGCTGTACTTGTCGTAACGGCCCGCCAGGTTCAGCTCGATCTGCTCGGTGATAGGGATCAGGCTTTCGATGTAGGTGGCAAACACGTCACGCACTCCACCACCGGAGTTGCCTGAAGAGCCCAGTACATTGCCCGCTTCGGACTGGCTGTCGTAGGTATCGGAGTAAACCCAGTCGTTATACTCGGCGCCCAAGTACCAGCTGACGGGGCCAGCCGGCAATGCGCCCATCTCCCAGCCCAGACCGCCATACCACTGGAAGAAGTCCATCTTGGAGTTGCGACTGGTGGTATAGGAGAGATCCTTGGTGGCGTCAGCGGAGAAGCTGCCATTGACAAACTTGCCGCTGTTGACCTGGGTCTGGACAGCAGGTTCCAGAACATAGCCATTACCAATGCTCTGGTTGTCGGTCTTGGAGTACATGTAACCGGCGTTCCACTCCACATCCCCTACTGTTTCGGTCGGCACTGTGCCCTCAAAACCGAGATTCAGGGTACCGGTCAAATCGGTTACATCGTTGTCACGGGGCCCGACGTTGCTGAAACGGTAATAAACGGTAGCGGCTTTGGCGGTGCTGAAGTTGTTGGCTGAGAGGACTGCGGCGCTTTCCGGGGTGGATCCATCCACGGTGAAGGCACCGGCAGCAGGCGCGAAGCGACCAAAACTGGTGACGCGGGAACCAATCATCTGCGGCACAAAATCCACACTGTCATTGATGTGGTAGCGACCGTTCACATAGACGGTATCACGGGTGCGTGAAGCGGTTTTGGCTGCGACCTTGGCAAAGTCGAAACGGCAAGCCGTGCCCTTGGTGACGAAACCGGGACCGGTGCCTTCACAGTCAACCCCATTCAGAGTACGGGTGACCGTCTTGCCAGTGGTCGCGTCTACCCCCTTGATATTGCGACCATACAGGCTAGGGGACTCAGCCCCCTGCTTGGCCAGATAGTCACGATCCTTGTAGTAGATCTCGTCTTTGACATCGTGCTCGTAGACCATCATCAAGGCGCCCTTCTCACCCGAAACGCCACTGACGATGGAACCGCTCTTCTCATCCCCACCCTCTTCGCTCGGGGAACCGACACGGCCCTGGAATGACAAGCCTTCAAAACCCTCTTTGAGGATCACGTTGATAACGCCACCGATGGCATCAGAACCGTAGAGCGCGGAGCCGCCATCCAGGTTCACTTCCACTCGCTCAACCGCCGCCATGGGGATGGTGTTGAGGTTGATGGCAGTGCCGCCCATGGTAGGAGAGCCAGCAATTCGCTTGCCATTGAGCAGCACCAGGGTGCGATCTTCCCCAAGGCCACGCAAGCCAACGGTGGCTTGTGACTGGGCAGAACTGCCGGATGAAGGGGAGAAACCGCCGAAGGAGTTGTAAGAGGCCTGTTTCAGATAATCCGCCACAGTCTGCTGACCAGACTGTTCGATCTGGACCTTGCTGACAGCAACAACCGGAGTTGCACCCTCGACATCGACACGGGAGATACGGGAGCCAGTAACCTTGATTTTCTGCAATTTTTCGACGTTCTGCCCTTCTTCGGCAGACACGGATGGGGCCACTGCAAGGCTCGCCAAGGCGAACGCAATCGCAGCAGAGATTCTGCTCTTCCTAAGCATCGCTTATATCCTTCCTGGTTGTTTTTTGTTTGCTTCCTGATATCGCCCTCTTTGGAGCGATGTGTAAGGCTTATCAATCTTTGACTGGCGGCGTCAATGGAGTAGGTGGCAGGGAAGGCAGAACACACAATAAGATGAGTGTGTTATTTTTGGCCTGCATATTTAGTGAATAATTCCACAGGAAACAACAAAAGCAATGTAAAAATATTGTTAATGACAAATGGTGGCGTTGAAACGATATTTGATGAACTTATTAATTCGGATGTTGTCTGTTTATATATCATTTCGATTTATTGGCATTCATCAGAATAAAACACTAACCACATAGAAATTGAACCCACCTGACCTGATGAAAGAGAAGAATAAATCCGTCGAGATGATATCGTTTTCCCTCATTTTGGTTACCGCAATAAAACACTTAAAAATCAATAACATAACCACAGGAAAATCTAGAAAAAACTGCCGGTTATATTTTTTAAAATAATTTTGAGCAGCAGCGTTTTGTTTTGATTTTCACTTTTCAGATAAAAAATATCATTTTTCGGCGTTTTTTGTCTCAGAGAGTCATTTGTCCCTATCTTCCATTTACTTTCACTTGATTTTTGTTACAGAGCTTTTACAGTGACCAAGCGGATTGTCTGCTATTTGGCAACCAATCCAGCGCGTAATGCCAGGAAGGACAGGCCTGTCACCGGATTTGACTGGCCGCAAAAATAACAACAAAGGACGAGGTTCCACCATGCTGTCGTATTTCCTACGCCGGATGCTTCTTATCATCCCGACGTTTCTCGGTATCACCCTGCTCGTCTTCACCATCACCCGTTTCGTGCCGGGCGGCCCGGTCGAACGCATGCTACTGCAAGCCCAGGTGTCCCAGAACGAATCTGGCCGCTCCAGTGGCAGCAAGGGGTCGCAAGCGCTCTCCGATGAACAGATCGAGGAGCTCAAGGCCTTCTATGGCCTCGACAAGCCGATGCTGGTCGCCTATTGGGAGTGGCTGCAGAAACTGGCGGTGCTGGATCTCGGCGAATCGACCCGCTACTACGAGCCGGTGTGGGGTCTCATCAAGGATCGGCTGCCGGTCACCGCCTTCTTCGGGCTGGCCACCTTTCTACTGAGCTATGCGGTCTCCATACCACTCGGGGTAGCCAAGGCGCTCAGGCACAACAGCCGCTTCGACTCCTTGAGCTCCATGCTCATCTACATGGCCTATGCCCTGCCCGCCTACGTGGTGGGGATCTTCCTCATCACCGTTTTCGCCTTCCATCTGGAGTGGCTGCCCATGGGCGGCTTTCCGGGGGATGACTTTGAGTACATGGAGAGCAGTTGGGATCAGATCCGCACTGTCTTCGCCCACGCGTTGCTGCCGCTCATCGCCTACGCCATCGGGGATTTCGCCATCCTCACCATGACCATGAAAAACAGTCTGATGGAGAACCTGTCGGCAGATTATGTGCGCACCGCTGTGGCCAAGGGGCTGCCGTTTCGCAAAGCGGTCACCGACCACGCCATGCGCAACAGCCTGATCCCCATCGCCAGTCACTTAGGGTCTGTGCTCACCGTCTTCTTTGGCGGCTCCTTTCTCATCGAGACCATCTTCAACATCGACGGCATCGGCCTGCTCGGCTACGAGTCGATCGTCGAGCGGGATTACCCCACCGTCATGGGTATTCTGGCCATCACCTCCATGCTGATGCTGATTGGCAATATCGTCTCCGATATCTGTGTAGCCCTTGTCGATCCCCGTGTGCGCTTTGGAGACTGACCATGAAGCTCAATCCGGTTACCTTGAAAAAACTCAAGCGCTTCAAGTCGATCAAGCGCGGTTACTACTCCTTCATCATCTTCACTGCGCTGGTACTGCTCTCCCTGCTGGCAGAGCTGCTGGTCAACAGCAGGGCGCTGATGGTGAGCTATCAGGGCCAGCTGCACTTCCCCACCTATGGCGATGTGATCCCCGGTCAGCAGTTCGGGCTCGACTACGAGTACGAAACCAACTACCGCCAGCTCAAGGCTAAATTTGCCGCAGAGGGCCAGGGCGACTGGGTGCTGCTGCCGCCGGTACCCTGGAACCCCTATGAGCAGGATTTCAAGGAGGATGCCTATCCCCCTTACGCCCCCAGTCTGGCTGAACGCCACTTCCTCGGCACCGACACCAGCGGCCGCGACGTGCTGGCGCGGCTGGTCTACGGCTTTCGCATCGCCATCGGCTTTGCCTTTATCGCGCTGGCGGCCAGTTACGCCATCGGGGTCACCATCGGCTGCCTGATGGGCTTTCTTGGCGGCCGCTTTGACCTCATCCTGCAACGCTTTATCGAGATCTGGTCTCAGGTGCCGTTTCTCTACGTCATCATGATCCTGGTGTCGCTGGCCAAGCCCAACTTCGGCCTGTTTGTCGGTATCAACGTGCTGTTCGGCTGGATGGGGATCACCTGGTATATGCGCACCCTCACCTACAAGGAGCGGGCGCGGGACTACGTGATGGCGGCGCGGGCACAAGGGGCGACCACCGGGCGGATCATCTTCAACCACATCCTGCCCAACACCCTGATGATGATCGTCACCCTGGCGCCGTTCGCCGTGGTGGGCAATATCTCGACCCTGACGGCGCTCGACTATCTGGGCTTCGGGCTGGCACCGCCAACCCCGAGCTGGGGGGAGCTGCTCTCCCAAGGCATCAACAATCTGGATGCCATCTGGATCGTCAGCTCGGTGGTGGCGGCGGTGAGTCTGGTGCTGATCATGGTCTCCTTTATCGGCGAGGCGATCCGCGAGGCGTTCGACCCGCGCAAATTTACCCGTTACCAATAACGAGGCCGGTGCTACCCGCGTCGGTATGCGCCAGGCAACGAACTGTGATTAATGAAGGGCGGGCCGCCACCACTGGCGGTCCCGAGAGCAAGGGATTAACCCGTTATCAATCAAGACCCCCAGTGCAGGGGCAAGACCTGGAAGTCAAACATGAAAAATAAACTCAAATGGATAGGTGCTCTCTTTGTGCTGGTGAACGGCTCCTGGGTGTGGGCGGCCAGCCTGCCCGCGGATCTCAAATGGGAGACCAACGACACGGATCCGGTGTTCGCCTCCCCCAAGGCGCTGCCGGGTGGCAGCCTCAATATGTTTGTCGACAGCTTTCCGCTGACGTTTCGCACCGTGGGGCCAGATTCCAACGGAGCGTTCCGCTCCTTCATCATGGATAACCAGCTGCGGCTCATCAGCTTCCACCCCAATACCGGCAACCCCATCCCCTCGCTGGCGACCCACTGGGCCATCGCGCCAGACAATCAGACTGTCTACTTCAAGCTGGATCCCCGCGCCAAATGGTCGGATGGCAAACCGGTCAATGCCGATGACTACACCTTCGGCTACGAGATGATGCGATCAAAAGACATCAAGGGGCCCTGGTTCAACAACTACTACACCACCGAAGTGGTCGCGGTAGAGAAGATCGACGACCACACCATTCTGGTCAAGGCGGGCAACCGCAAGGCCAAAATGGACCTGCTCAACACCACCGAGCTGTGGCCCCAACCCAAGCACTACTACAAGCTGACCCCCAACTGGGTGAAGCAGTACAACTGGGCCGTCGTGCCCACCACCGGCCCCTATGTGATCAGCGACGTCAAGAAGGGCAAGTCGGTCACCTTCAGCAAGCAGCAGGATTGGTGGGCAAAGGACAATCGCTACAACCAGCACAGATTCAATATCGACACCATCAAGGTGCAGGTGATCCGCGATCGCAACATCGCTTTTCGCCACTTCCTGAAAGGAGAGATCGATACCTTTGATATGCTCCTGCCCAACTGGTGGCATGAAAAAGCGGTCACCCCGGAATACAAAAAGGGGTACGTCCAGAAGGTGATGGCCATGACTGACACCAAACAAGGCGGTCAGGGGGTTCACCTCAATGTGGCCAACCCCAAACTGGCGGACGTGAATGTGCGGCTCGGCATCCAGCACGCCTTCAACATCGACAAGATGATCGAAACCGTGCTGCGCGGCGACTACGACAGAGCCACCACCTTTGACTCTGGCTTTGGCGAGTTCACCGACATCACGTTGCCTGAGCGGACTTATGACATCGGCAAGGCACGGGAGTACTTTGCCAAGGGCGGCTACGACAAGCCGGGGCCGGACGGCATCCTGCAAAATGAGAAGGGGGAGCGGCTGACGCTGGCGCTCACCTACACCAGTCAGGAGCACTCCAAACGACTGACCGTGCTGAAAGAAGAGGCCAAGAAAGCGGGTCTGGATCTGGAGCTCAATCTGGTGGATGGCGCCACCGGCTTCAAGGTGATGCTGGAGAAAAAACATGAAGCGGCCTGGCTCGGCTGGGGCGGCGGCGGTCTCTATCCGCAATATTGGGAGTTTTTCCACTCCGCCAACGCCAACAAACCGCAGACCAACAACCTGTTCAACGTGGCTGACAAAGAGCTCGATGGGCTGATCGACGCCTACAACGTCGAATTCGACATGGCCAAACGAGCCAAACTCTCCCAGCAGATCCAGCAGCGCATCTATGATCTCGCCATCTTCGTGCCCGGGGTGCAGCTCAACTATGTGCGAGCCAGCAGCTGGCGTTATGTGATGCTGCCCGAGGTGCCCGCCACCAAGAACACGCCGGACCTGCTCTACTGGCCGATGGACGGTTATCCTCACAGTAGCGGCGGTCTGCTCTGGCTCGATCCAAAGGTGAAGGAAGAGACCCACAACGCCAAGGAGGCAGGGGAGGCGCTGGCGCCCATCAACCTGCTCGACAAGACCTATGCACGTCATTGATATTCAGGCCATTGCGAAGGGAGCAGCAGTTATGCCCAACACCCAAGCCCCCATTCTTGACGTACCGGATAACGGGGGGGAGTTCGCCGTTGATAACGGCCAGCACCAGCCCCCGATCCTCGAAGTGCGCGATCTCGAGGTGGAGTTCGCCGTCGATGACGGCAAGATCAAGGTGCTCGACGGGGTTAGCTTCAAGGTGGCCCCGGGTCAGACTCTGGGGATCGTCGGCGAGTCCGGCTGCGGCAAGAGCGTCACCTCGCTGGCCATCATGGGACTCTTGCCCAAACCCCACGGTCAGGTAGTTGCTGGCTCCATCCGCTTTCAGGGGGAGGAGCTGCTCACGCTTGCGCCGGATCAGATGTACAAGGTGCGCGGCAACCGCATCTCGATGATCTTTCAGGAGCCGATGACGGCCCTCAACCCGGTGCAGACGGTGGGGGAGCAGCTGATGGAGGTGTTTCGCCTCCATCGCCCCGAGTATGACAAGGCCCAGCGCAAAGCCGCGGCCATCGCCATGCTGCAAAAGGTGGGGATCCCGGAACCGGCCCAGCGCTTTGCGGTCTATCCCCACAACCTCTCCGGCGGTATGCGCCAGCGGGTGATGATCGCCATGGCGCTCTCCTGCGAGCCGGACCTGCTCATCTGCGATGAACCGACCACGGCGCTGGATGTCACCATTCAGGCCCAGATCCTCGAACTAATGAAAGAGCTACAGGCCCAGACCGGGATGGCCATCATCTTTATCACCCACGATCTGGGGGTGGTGGCCGAGCTCTGTGACGAAGTGGTGGTGATGTATGCCGGGCGGGCGGTAGAGCAAGCCGATGTGTTCGAACTGTTTGACCACCCCCGTCACCCCTATACCCACGGCCTGATGAGCTCGATCCCGCGCCTTGAGGATGAGCCCAAGAGCCTGCTCAAGACCATCAAGGGACAGGTGCCAGCCCTGCACGAGATGCCCGCTGGCTGCCGCTTCTCCAACCGCTGCCCCCACGCGACCGATCTCTGTGTCAGCGCCATTCCGGCGGTGGAGCAACTCAATCCGCGCCACCATGTCGCCTGTCACTACTGGAAGGAGTTGACCGCATGAGCACTCTGTTATCGGTCAGGGATCTGAAACAGCACTTCCGGCTGGGAGGCGGCTTCCTGCGCAAGCAATATACGGTTCATGCGGTGGATGGCATCAGCTTCGACCTGAAACAGGGGGAGACGCTGGGGCTGGTGGGTGAATCTGGCTGCGGCAAGTCCACCCTCGGGCGCAGCCTGCTCAAGCTGTTCGAGCCGACCGCGGGCACCATCACCTTCGAGGGGCGCGATATCACCGCCCTCAGCCCGAAGGAGATGCGCTCCCTGCGCCAAGAGATGCAGATGGTGTTTCAGGACCCTGCAGAATCCCTCAACAGCCGCCACACAGTGGGCCAGATTTTGGAGGAGCCCTTTATCATCCACGGTAAAGGCAACACTGAGCAGCGCCGCGGCTGGGTGCAGGAGTTGCTGGCAAAAGTGGGCCTGCCGGGCAGCGCAGTGGATCGCTACCCCCACGAGTTTTCCGGCGGTCAGCGCCAGCGGATCGGCATCGCCCGCGCCATCGCCCTCAAGCCCAAGCTGCTGGTGTGCGACGAGGCAGTCTCGGCCCTCGATGTCTCGGTGCAGTCCCAAATCGTCAACCTGCTGCTCAGCCTGCAGCGGGAGATGAACCTCTCCATCATCTTCATCGCCCACGATCTGTCGGTGGTCAAACACATCTCGGATCGGATTGCAGTGATGTATCTGGGACGGATCGTCGAACTGGCGGATGCCCAGTCGCTCTATCTGGCGCCGCGCCATCCCTATACCCAGGCGCTGATCTCGGCCATTCCGGTGCCGGACCCACGGCGGCGCAGCCAGCGCATTCTGCTGACTGGCGATGTGCCCTCCCCCATCTCGCCGCCGAGCGGCTGCCACTTCCACCAGCGCTGCCCCCATGCGACCGAGCTGTGCAAGAGCAAGGTACCGAGGCTTGAGGTGTGCGATGAGGCCCATCATCAAGTGGCCTGCCACACCCCGCTCGCCGTTGGTGGTCACGCTATCAGCGGTAGCTCCATCAGTGGCAACGCTATGAGCGACGACAGCAGGCTGGAACAGGCGAGCTAGACGAAGCGTTCAAGCATCAGGGTAAAAACAGACGAGGCGGCCATCAGGCCGCCTCGTGCTATCGGGTCACGCTTGTCTTATCGAGTCACAGCCGCCGCTCATCAGGCAATCTGGTAGCGGCCCGGCTTGTGGTTGAGTGTCAACACCAGATTACAGATAACCGCCGCTACGATGGCGATGGTCTGGTGCCAGGGGAGCACCACGAAGAAGAAGGCAAGCTTGATGCTAAATCAGAAGTGATGGAACCGTAGCCGCACTGCCATACTCACTGCATGGCCAAAACACGCGGGAATCAAGATGCTCAGGCTCATTGCTATATTGGCACTCATGGTCAGCCTGACTCCGAATGCAAAACCTCTGCGATTCGTTGTACAACATTTTCCCCCGTACACCTTTAGTGACAAAAACAATAACATCACCGGCGCATACACCGAAATGGTGAAAGCCGCCTGCAAAGAGTGGCCTGACGGATGTGACATCATTCAGTTGCCCAATCTGCGAGCTCGCAAGATGCTGCAAAAAGGCTTGGTTGATGGCATGTTTCCCTTGGCCAAAAACCCAGAACGCAGCCAAGAACTCTGGTTTAGCCGCCCACTGAGTCGTACTTCTTGGGGATTTTTTTCCCATACAGATAATCCGCAAACCGACCTGACCTTCAATGCACTTTCCGGTGCACGGATCGGCGTCACAAAGAATTCATTCAGCGAATACTTGCTGTTAACGCTTGATAAGCAACTCCAGTTGCAAGGTGCAAAACCGCTGCGCATTGACACCAACATCACCGACTCGATGCGCAGTCTGGAAAAACTGCAGCGCAACTCACGCTACCAGTTCTATTTTTCCAATGTCGATGTAGCCCTCCACTATATGGAGCAAAGCGGCAATCACCAGCTCAAGTTACTTAAAATAAGCCACGTTGCTAACTACTACATAGCGTTCAACAAACAGGTGGTGAGCCAGGACCAGCTGATGGCATTTAACAAGATCCTGGAGCGACTGGAGAATGAGGGCGTCTTGCTTACTTATAGAGTGCATTGGGGCTTATCCTCGCCAAGTAAGGATGACAATCTGCACTCCCTGTTCCACTGATATAGAGCCCGTCAGGCAATCTGGTAGCGGCCCGGCTTGTGGTTGAGTGTCAACACCAGATTACAGATAACCGCCGCCACGATGGAGAGCGCCAGAATCCAGGGTTGCACCACGAAAAACGAGGCGATGACGATGGCACAATCGAGCCCCATCTGCAGCTTGCCCGCCCGGATGCCAAAACGATCCTGAATGAAGAGCGCCAGAATGTTGAAGCCCCCCAGACTCGACTTGTGACGGAACATGATGAGCAGCCCCATGCCAATCAGGGTGCCGCCGATCAGCGCCGCATAGAGGGGCTCTATCTTGCCGATCTGCAACACCCCGTTGAGGTGATCGGTCATGTAGGAGACCGCCGCCACCGAGACGAAGGTGTTGAAGGTAAAACGTGGCCCCATTCGCAGCCATGCCAACGCATAGAAGGGCAGGTTGATGCCGAAAAACAGCAGGCCGAAGCTGATGCCGGTCACCTTTTGCAGCAGCAGCGCCAGCCCGGCGGTCCCGCCGGTGAGCAGGCCAACCTGATGAAACAGAAAGATGCCGAGGGAAACAAAGCCGGCCGCCGTCAGCAGGGCCAGCACATCCTCATAAATAGGATGAGCGTTGCGAATCGAGGTGTTGTCCATAACCTGTATCCAAGCGAAGTAAAGAGAGAGTGTCTGTCGCCTGCCGTTGCGGGCGGGCTGCGAGCCCTGTTCTACAGGGCTTCGTTATGGGGTCCAGTCTATTTTTTGTGAAAAGGATCACAACAGCCCGGCTGAACGCCCCATTCTGGTGCCTGTCATCTGGCATTGACACCCGCTGCACCAAGATGCAGCATGCCGCGGTTTAAGCGCGCCATCCCCCATTCACAGCACGAGGCACTTTTCATGAAGGTCACCATTTTTGGCACAGGCTATGTCGGGCTGGTGCAGGCCGCCGTTCTGGCCGAGGTGGGCCATCAGGTCTGCTGCGTGGATGTGGATGGCGAGCGGATCGCCGCCCTCAGGCAGGGGCAGATCCCCTTCTACGAACCGGGGCTGGCCCCGCTGGTCGAGAGCCATCTGGCCAGCGGCCGCCTGAGCTTTACGGTCGATCCCGCCATTGGCGTGGCACACGCCAACCTGCTGCTGATCGCCGTGGGCACCCCGGCTGACGAGGATGGCTCGGCCGATCTGCAACATGTGCTGGCGGTGGCCGACACCATAGGCCGACTGATGAGCCGCCCCAAGCTGGTGGTGACCAAGAGCACGGTGCCGGTCGGCACAACGCAGCAAGTACGAGAGCACATTGAGCAGCAGTTGGCCGAACGTGGGCTGGCCCTCACCTGCGAGGTGGCGGCCAACCCCGAGTTTCTCAAGGAGGGAGCGGCGGTCAACGACTGCATGCGGCCGGACCGCATCATCATCGGCTGTGACAGCGAAAGGGCGCTTGAGCAGCTGCGCGCCCTCTATACCCCCTTTAACCGTAATCACGACCGGATCGTGGTGATGGATCTGCGCAGCGCCGAGCTCACCAAATACGCCGCCAACGCCATGCTGGCCACCAAGATCTCCTTTATGAACGAGATGGCAGCCCTCGCTGAAGAGCTGGGAGCCGATATCGAGGCGGTACGGCAGGGCATGGGGGCCGATCCCCGCATCGGCTACCACTTTATCTACCCGGGCTGCGGCTATGGCGGCTCCTGCTTCCCCAAGGATATCAAGTCGTTGCGCCATACCGCAGCGAGTGTCGGCTGCGACGCCCCGCTGCTGGCAGCGGTCGAGCAGGTCAACCAGCGCCAGCAACAAAAGATGGCGCAAACCCTGCTGACCCGCTTCGGCCCGGCTCTGCGTGGCCGCACCTTCGCCCTGTGGGGACTGGCGTTCAAACCCGGTACCGACGATATGCGCGATGCGCCGAGTCGCCCGCTGCTGGCCGCCGGTGGCCGGGTGCAGGCCTTTGATCCCAAGGCGATGGGGCGTGCCCATGAGCTTTACGGCGAGCGGCCGGATCTGCAGCTCAGCCCCACTCAGGAGGCGGCACTGGAAGGGGCCGATGCCCTGCTCATCTGTACCGAGTGGCAATCCTTCCGCGTCCCCGACTTTGCCCGGATGAAGAGTCTGCTCGCCAGCCCCGTCATCATCGATGGTCGCAACCTTTATGATCCGCGCCAGCTCAGCGAGCTCGGGTTTGACTATCACGCCATCGGGCGACCACATCTACCCGCCAAAAAGCAGCCAGCCAATGCGAACTGCAATCCGGAGACCCAACCATGATCTATCTGGTCACCGGCGTCGCCGGTTTTATCGGTTTTCATGTAGCCAGCCAGCTCTGCGCCGCAGGCCATCAGGTGGTGGGCATAGACAACCTCAACGACTACTACGAGGTGAGCCTCAAGGAGGCACGGCTGGCACAGCTGGCCAGTTTCCCCGATTTTCACTTCGAGCGGCTAGATCTGGCGGATCGCGAAGCGATGGCGACCCTGTTTGCCAGCCACCGTTTCGAGCGGGTGATCCATCTGGGGGCGCAGGCGGGGGTGCGTTACTCTATCGACAATCCGTTCGCCTATGCCGACAGCAACCTCACCGGCATGCTGACGGTGCTGGAAGGCTGCCGTCACCACGGGATTCAGCACCTCATCTACGCCTCCTCCAGCTCGGTCTATGGCATGGGGGATCAGATGCCCT
The DNA here is from genome assembly GCF_000764645.1 of Aeromonas finlandensis. Lineage (GTDB taxonomy): Bacteria > Pseudomonadota > Gammaproteobacteria > Enterobacterales > Aeromonadaceae > Aeromonas > Aeromonas finlandensis. Next base: position 14,027 of record NZ_JRGK01000269.1, on the reverse strand, counting down.
ACTCCACTGCGCAGCAGGTGGATCACCCGGTCTCCCTCTATGCCGCCACCAAAAAGAGCGGCGAGCTGATGGCCCACGCCTATTCGGCGCTCTATGGCCTGCCCACCACAGGGCTGCGCTTCTTTACCGTCTACGGCCCCTGGGGTCGGCCCGACATGGCCATCATCAAGTTCACCCGCGCCATCCTCGCGGACGAGCCTATCGATGTGTATAACAACGGTGATCTCAGCCGCGACTTCACCTACATAGACGATATCGTCGCGGGGATCCTCGCCGTCGCCGATCAGCCGCCCCGCCCCAATTCCGATTGGCACGCCAGCGAGCAGAGCGCGGCCGAGAGCGCGGCCGAGAGCGCGGCCCCCTACCGCATCCTCAATATCGGCAACGGCCAACCCGTACAGTTGCTCGCCTTTATCGAGGCGCTGGAGGAGGCCATCGGCAAGCCCGCCATCAAGCGGATGCTGCCGATGCAGGCAGGCGACATGCACGCCACCTGGGCCGACAGCGAACCGCTGCACACCCTCACTGGCCTGCGCCCCGCCACGCCCCTCAAGCAGGGGGTCGCCGAGTTTGTCCGCTGGTATCTCGACTACTACCGGCCAACCCCCTGATGAAGGCGAGCAGATCCATCAGTCATTGATGAGTTAATCCGGTATCACTGGTTTGCCATGGGTTTTAGGATGGCTGAACGCACTGTCTGCGCACCATAGCGAGGATTTGAGATGCAACCACAGGAACAGGGTCTGATCGATGGACTGTTCGACCGCCTCAAGCAAGCGCAAGCCAGGGATAGCAAGCGAGACCAACAAGCGGATCAGCTGATCCGGCAGCATCTGGCAGAGCAGCCCGATGCCCCCTACTACATGGCCCAGGCCCTGCTGATCCAGCAGGCCGCCCTCACCCGTCTCAACGAGCGAGTCAAGGAGCTGGAGGCCAGCCAGAGCGCTCCGAGCGGCGGCAGTTTCCTCTCCGGCCTGTTTGGCAGCGAGAGCAGCCCACCCCCACGCTTTACGCCGCCACCGGCAACTGCCCTTGCCCAACCTGCGTCCCGTGCCAGCTCCTTTTTGGGCGGCGCCCTGCAAACCGCCGCCGGTGTGGCCGGTGGCGTGATGCTGGCAGACATGATCGGCGGGCTGTTTCACAGCAACCGACCCGAGGAGATCATCGACATCATCGAACCGGCGCCCATTGCCAACCCGGTCGACCCAGAGCCGGTCAGCTGGAATGGCTGGGATTCGCCCCCCGATGCCAGCAGCAGCTTTCTCGATGACGACAGCCAGGGCGGCTGGGACGACAGCGACGATAACAACGGCGGTTTCTTCTGACCGTCACCCGACCACAGGCCCCGTATCTGGCGGGGCCCTACTCGATACAACACCCATGACTATGGAAAGTGTGATGACACCACGGATCGGCGGCGGCGCCGCGCGATATACTCAGCGCGCTTCGTGCCACCCGGGAGACACTCCCGACCCCAGGCGCTCTGTCCGTGGCCACGCAACACCCCCATGACGACAAGGAGCCACCCATGATCCGAACCCTGCTTTTGACCGGTGCTGCCATCGCGGCCTATGCCCTGCAACAGAGCCACTCTCTGCTTCCCCTGCTCAGCCTGCTGGCCCTGCTTTCGCTCTGGGTTGCCAGCGAAATTGGCCAATTCTACCGCGACCTCCCCGACGCCAACGCCGATAAGCAGGAGTACCACCACGACTTCTAAGCGACAGAAAAGCCTCGATAAACGGCTCGTTCGCCATTAGTTCCATACCATTTTGCTCTCTGAAATCCTCGGGCTATAACAACAGGATCCACTGGTTTCGTGGCGATGGCAGCCATGTTCCTCTATATCTTCTCTACTCAAACAGGAGATACCCCATGAGGAACATCAGCGAAAACGGACTGTTTTTGCTGCTTTTTTTGTCGTTGTTACTGGCAGGTACGCCGCGGGCGATGGCACAAGGCAGGGATTTCAGACAAGCCCCCAAGGCGTTGACGGCGATCAAGCAAGGTCAGGCGGCCCAGCAAAACGGTAATCTGCAAAGGGCCATCGCCCTCTACTGTGTCGCAGCCAGCACCGGCAACCCCGAAGGGTACTTCCGGATCGGCCGCCTGCTCGCCACCGGCCCCGCCTCGGTGCGCAGCGCCAGAATGGCCAACAGCTACCTCGCCATGGCGATGCGCCTTGGCAACCAGCAGGCAGCCCGTTACTACAACGCCCGCGTCGGCAATGCCCCCATGGGAGATCAGTGCGGCATCGGCGCCCGCGGCGGACAGGGAAGCTACTTTGCCCTGCCCAGCACACCATTCAATCTCGAGGCCTATCTGGCGCGCCAGGCACCGGGCAAGCAGAAACTGGCCACCATGTTGCGCCACGCAGCCAAACGCCATCAGGTCGATGTCCGGCTGGTGCTGGCCATCGCCATTGCGGAGTCCAACCTTGAGAGCGGCGCCGTATCCCCCAAAAATGCGCAAGGGGTGATGCAACTGATCCCCGAAACCCAGCAGCGCTTTGGCGTCACCCGACCATTTGATCCGGCACAAAATATCAAAGGTGGGGTCAGCTACCTCAAGTGGCTCGATCGCCGTTTCGATGGCAATTGGGTGCTGATCTCCGCCGCCTACAACGCAGGTGAGAAGGCGGTTGAGCGCTATGGCGGCATCCCGCCCTATGACGAGACCCGGGAGTATGTAAAACGGGTGCTCTACTTCGCAGGACACAAGCAGCCCTGACCCCGTTCAGCAGGACTGAATCCAGACAAACCGCCCTATCCACAAAACAATTAATGATTTGCGCAATCGTTTGCCTGCAAGTAGAATCCGGCGCTTTCCCGCAGCCCTGACAGGTGAAACATGAATTTCTTTAAACGGTTGGTGTGTCTGATCGCACTATTTTGTGCCCCCTTCTCATTCGCACACGCAGCCAACCCGGCTTCCTCCCCCATCCTGATCCAGGGGGCGATGGACGTTGAGGTGGATACCATGGTCGCGGCCCTGCAAGAGAAGCAGGAGCTGACTGTCGGCGCATGGACCTTCTGGCAAGGTACGCTGGCTGGCTATCCGGTGGTCATCTCCCGCACCGAAGTGGGTCTGGCCAATGCGGCGGCAGCCACCACTCTGGCCATTGAGCGTTTCAAGCCGCGCCTCATCATCAACCAGGGCACCTCGGGGGGCCATGATCCGGCGCTGCATCGGGGCGATATCGTCATCGGCACCAAGAGCTTCAACATGGGAGCCTATCGCAGCGATCTGGCCCCGGCCGAACAGGGCGTTGACCCAAGCAAATGGCACAACTTCGATGTAACCATGCGTCTGCGCGATAACGGCAAGCTGGTGGAGCACAGCTCGTTCACTGGCGACCCCGAGCTAGTTGGCCGTGCTCTTGGCATGGCTGATCGCTATCAGCACGGTCGCGTGGTGGCAGGCATCATCGGCACTGCCGACGAGTGGAATCGGCAGGTGGCCCGCATCAACTGGCTGCACCAGACCTATAACACAGCAGCCGAAGAGATGGAGACCTCCTCCGCCGCCCTGGTGGCCGAGGCCTACAAGATCCCCTTTGTCGGGATCCGGGTGCTCTCCAACACCGATCTCCATGGTGAGGAGTTCGATCCGAAAACGGCCATCCACTGCCAGCAGTTCGTCATCGACTACGCCAAGGCGCTAATCAACAGCTTTAACAAGGCTTGATAGTGCCAGAGAGGCCGCCGCAATGGCGGCCTCTCTCTCTTGTCCCCCCCCAGCCTCAACCAGATAGCCATCCTCCATACGCCTCTCAAGTCAGTCAGCAACAATCATCCGCAGACAGACTCCTTGCGCCCGTAGTGACGGTAATACCCCACCAGATTGCTGACCAGAAACAGCCCCTCCATCAGCGCGGCGACCGGTGAGCCCACCAGCAGGTTATTGCCAAGCCAGCAGAGGGTACCGAGCAGCATCCAGCGCCGCAGTTGGCGATCGTCGGGGCAAAACGCGGCCCGGGTTTGCAGCAGGCTGGCCAGCAGCCCGATCAATGACAGCAGGCCCTGATAAGTCGCCATCGCCGCCGCACAGGCCAACCCCATGAAAAACCACATCAAGATGCGCCGAACCAGCCAGATACTCACCAGAAAGCGTACGCTGGCCAGCAGCAACAGGCAGGCGGCCGACCACTGCCCGAGCAGGGCAAAGTGACCGGCATTGAGTGCACAGGAGAGGGCCAGACAGGCCAAGATTCTGCGGCGATCCCGTAACTGAAACGACAGCAGATCGAGCAGCAAGGCCAGGCTCACTACCAGTTGCGACCACAGAAACAGCGACATCATCCACACCTCGTCCGTCATTTGGATGGCGCAGCATGAAGTGGCAACCAACAGGCCGCATTAACCCGTGTTAATGCGGCGGCGGATCCGTGACAGGGTGACCGGGCTGATACCGATGTAGTTGGCGAGCTGTACCTGAGTGAGCCGCGCAGGCCAGTGGGGGAAGGTGTGGCAGAGCTCCCGATAACGTTCCTCGGGGGAGTGGAGCAGCAAAAACGCCTCCTTGCGCTCCTTGTAACCGAGCTGCTGGCGTAGCAGAGCCATACAGACCTGCTGCCAGACGGGCTCATCCAGCAGGACGATCGGCACCCGCACCACCTGCAGCTCCGTCAGCGCCTCCAGCTGGTAGCGGGCGGGCGACCCCGTGAGCCAGCTGTCATAGAGCAGGCAGAGCTCCCCTTCGAAGTAGAACTCCTTGCAGCGCTCCTGCCCGTCCCGGGTGTAGTGGCAGGCACGGGCGATGCCCGCTTCGATATAGAAAGCCGCCTCCTGCTCGGCCCCTTGCGCCAACAGTGTCTGACCGGCGCGCAACGTCTGCCGTGGCAAGCGCAGGCTGATGGCTTCGCTCAGCGCGGCGTCCAACCCCATTGTGCAGAGAAAGGCGGCCAGTGAGGGGGCTTGAGGGGATGGGATCATGAGGGCTCCGGGACAAAACAGCAGCCCACATCATGCCCAAATTGCACGGCTGATGCAGCAAGACGTGACCGCGGTGGCAAAGGGGGGCGCCAACCGGGCGCTGCCTTTGCCCACCCCTGTCCATTGGTTTACAATCGACGGGTTTTTTGGAACCGGGTTGACGGCGTGTCGACCTGGCCCCACCACGACATCAGTCTGTTAGTGCCAAGACATTAACCTGCTGAAAAGGAAGAGAATTAGCCAATGGCTCAATTTATTTACACCATGAACAGGGTCGGCAAGGTCGTGCCGCCCAAGCGTCATATCCTCAAGAACATCTCCTTGAGCTTCTTCCCGGGCGCCAAGATCGGCGTACTGGGTCTCAACGGTGCCGGTAAATCCACCCTGCTGCGCATCATGGCGGGCATCGATACCGAGATCGAAGGGGAAGCCCGTCCGCAGCCCGGCATCAAGATCGGCTACCTGCCCCAGGAGCCGAAGCTGGATCCGGAGCAGACCGTGCGCGAAGCGGTCGAAGAGGCCGTTGGCGACGTGAAACGCGCCATGGCCCGTCTCGACGAGGTCTATGCCGCCTACGCCGATCCGGATGCCGACTTTGACAAGCTGGCCCGCGAACAGGGCGAGCTGGAAGCCATCATCCAGGCCCAGGGTGGCCACAACATGGAGAACCAGCTGGAGCGTGCGGCCGATGCCCTGCGCCTGCCAGCCTGGGATGCCAAGATCAAGCACCTCTCCGGTGGTGAGCGTCGCCGTGTGGCGCTGTGCCGTCTGCTGCTGGAAAAGCCGGACATGCTGCTGCTGGACGAACCGACCAACCACCTGGATGCGGAATCCGTGGCCTGGCTGGAGCGCTTCCTGCACGACTACGAAGGGACTGTTGTGGCCATCACCCACGACCGTTACTTCCTCGACAACGTGGCAGGCTGGATCCTGGAGCTGGACCGCGGCGAAGGTATCCCGTGGGAAGGCAACTACTCCTCCTGGCTGGAGCAGAAGGACGCCCGTCTGGCGCAGGAAGCAAGTTCCGAAGCAGCCCGTCGCAAGTCCATCGAGAAAGAGCTGGAGTGGGTTCGTCAAAACCCGAAAGGGCGTCAGGCCAAGTCCAAGGCCCGTATGGCTCGCTTCGAAGAGCTCAACACCAACGACTACCAGAAGCGCAACGAGACCAACGAGCTGTTCATTCCGCCCGGACCGCGCCTCGGCGACAAGGTGGTGGAAGTGGCCAACCTGCGCAAATCCTATGGTGATCGGGTGCTGATCGACGATCTGTCGTTTGCCATTCCGAAGGGGGCCATCGTGGGCATCATCGGCCCGAACGGTGCCGGTAAGTCGACCCTGTTCCGCATGATGTCGGGTCAGGAGCAGCCGGATTCCGGCGCCATCACCCTGGGTGAAACCGTGGTGCTCGCCTCTGTCGATCAGTTCCGCGACAGCATGGATGACAAGAAGACGGTATTCGAAGAGGTCGCTGACGGTCAGGATATCCTGCGCATCGGCAACTACGAGTTCCCGAGCCGCGCCTATATCGGCCGCTTCAACTTCAAAGGTTCCGACCAGCAGAAGCGGGTTGGCGAACTCTCCGGTGGTGAGCGCGGTCGTCTGCACCTGGCCAAGCTGCTGCAGACCGGCGGCAACGTACTGCTGCTGGATGAACCGACCAACGATCTGGATATCGAAACCCTGCGCGCCCTCGAGAACGCCCTGCTGGAGTTCCCGGGTTGCGCCATGGTCATCTCCCACGACCGTTGGTTCCTCGACCGTATCGCCACTCACATCCTGGATTATCAGGATGAGGGCAAGATCGAGTTCTTCGAAGGTAACTTTACCGAATACGAAGAGTGGAAGAAGAAGACCTACGGCGCCGAGGCGATCCAGCCCCATCGCGCCAAATACAAACGCATCACCAAATAAGGCTGACTGCGTCGTGTTGAGGGGAGCTTCGGCTCCCCTTTCTGTTGCCTTTTGACTTACAATCCAAGACGGATGCCTTTGCATGGATGTAGCATGATGACGACCCCCATTGAGAAAAAACTCACCATCCAGATCCGGGTTGAACCGGGTTGCCTCGGACCGGATGGCAAGGAGCACATAGAGACCTTCTGTGCCGCTGCCGCCAAGATGTTTGCCGCCGTGGAGCCCGAGCTGGTGAGCTGGGTGCTGATCCCCCGCTACGACAAACAGCTGCCGGAGCAGGAGTTCTTTATCGAGGGGCGCAAGCTGACCGAAGAGCAGGCCAGCCTCTTTCTGCGCCGTTTCGGGCGCGAACTGGGTGAGGTTCAAGACCGACTCGACTCGGTGCTGGCCCAGCTGGTCGAGCGTTACTTCAAGACACTTTAAATCTCTTCTTTTCGAAAAAAGGTTCTCCTATGAGAACCTTTTTTCATGGTCAAAAAGCAAACGTTTGAATTTTTGCTCTATTCATTGATCTGCTTCGCAGATCCAGGGTTTGTAAACGGCGCCGCCTGTGTAAAAATGTGCGCGCTGTCACGGTATCAGGACGAGTCTGGTTACTTAACCGCCAGAAACAGGGCAATTTACCCCGCATGGATGGGATAGCCCGTTCCCCTGCTGCTTATTTCACGTCACCTATTGGAATCCAACATGAATCAACAACACCAAGCTGCCAATCAGGCCGCCGGGCAAGGATTGCTTGAGCGCCTGTTTGCCCTGCAAGGCCATGGCACTACCGCCCGCACCGAAGTGATCGCCGGTATCACCACCTTCCTGACCATGGTCTACATCGTGTTCGTCAACCCGCAGATCCTCTCTGCTGCGGGCATGGACACCCAGGCCGTGTTCGTCACCACCTGCCTCATCGCCGGTATCGGCAGCATCCTGATGGGCCTGTTGGCCAACCTGCCGATCGCGCTGGCCCCCGCCATGGGCCTCAACGCCTTCTTCGCCTTCGTGGTGGTCGCAGGCATGGGTTACTCCTGGCAAGTGGGTATGGGCACCATCTTCTGGGGCGCCATGGGTCTGTTGATCCTCACCCTGCTGCGGGTGCGCTACTGGCTGATCGGCAACATCCCGCTCACCCTGCGGGTTGGCATCACCGCCGGTATCGGTCTGCTCATCGCCCTGCTCGGCCTGCACAACGCCGGTATCGTGGTCGCGAGCCCGGCCACCATGGTGACCGTGGGCAACCTCACCTCCCTGCCCTGCCTGCTGGGTCTGCTCGGTTTCTTCCTGATCTGCATCTTCTCCGCCCGCGGCGTGCACTCCGCCGTGCTGATCGCCATCGTGGTCACCACGGGTCTGGGCTGGCTGTTTGGCGATGTCACCTTCAAGGGCTTTGTCTCCATGCCCCCCAGCATCGAGCCGGTATTCGGCCAGCTGGATCTGATGGGATCGCTCGACATCAGCCTCGCCGGGATCATCTTCTCCTTTATGCTGGTCAACCTGTTCGACTCCTCCGGCACTCTGATTGGCGTCACTAACCGCGCCAAGCTGGCCGATGATCGCGGCCACTTCCCGCGCATGAAGCAGGCGCTGATGGTCGATAGCGTCAGCTCGGTCGGCGGCGCTTTCATGGGCACCTCCTCGGTCACCGCCTTTATCGAAAGCAGCTCCGGCGTCGCCGTCGGCGGTCGCACCGGTCTGACCGCCATCATCGCGGGCATCCTGTTCCTGCTGGCGATCTTCTTCTCCCCGGTTGCCGCCATGGTGCCAGCCTACGCCGCCGCTGGCGCCCTCATCTATGTGGGTGTGCTGATGTGCTCCGAGCTGACCCGGGTCAAGTGGGAAGACCTGACCGAAGCGGTCCCGGCCTTTATGACCGCAGTGATGATGCCGTTCAGCTTCTCCATCACCGAGGGGATCGCCGTCGGCTTCATCTCCTACTGCGTGATGAAGGCAGGCACCGGCCGCTGGCGCGAAATCAACCCCTGCGTGCTGGTGGTGGCCCTGCTGTTCGTCCTCAAGTTCGTCTGGGTCGACAGCCACTAAGCCGCTGTTCCACCAATAAAATGGGCCTCCGATATCGGGGGCCCATTTTTATAACCGGGGCTTAAAAAGGGTGGCTGCGTAACGCTCACCCCGTCAGGCAAAACTGTTAACATGGCAGTCGATAGCCCGAAAATATCCATCACCATCCAGCAAGGAGCCAGGATGCAGAACAGAGAAGAGCAGTTTGAATTCGAGATCAGTGACGACAAGGGGCGGCTCGATGTGCCGCTGATCCACCGCTTTTTATCGGAAGAGGCCTACTGGTGCCGGGGTATTCCCCACAGCACTGTGGTGCGGGCCATCAACCACTCCCTCTGCGTTGGCGGCTATGTCGACGGTCAGCAGGTCGCCTTCGCCCGTGTCATCACCGACAAGGCCACCTTCGGCTATCTGGCGGATGTATTCGTGCTGCCAGAGTATCGCGGCCGCGGCTACAGCAAGGCGCTGATGGCGGCTATTGTCGACCATCCCGAGTTGCAGGGATTGCGGCGTCTCGCCCTCGCCACCTCCGATGCCCACGGCCTCTATGCCGGTTTTGGCTTTGCGCCGCCCGCCAACCCGGGCAGTCTGATGGAGATCTACCACCCCACCATCTACCAGCGCACCTGAATGAGTGACCGCCGATAATTCCCGCCGGATCATGCTTCTCGCCCCTGCGCTGTGACGCGGGGGCCTGACAGTGCTAGATTGGCAGCCACCATTTTGAACCGGCAGTTTCGTTAACCCCGTGTCGTTAACCCCCTGTCGTGAACCACAAGGACGGCAACCGTGGCCCAGCATTTTGCTTCTCTCTGCGCATCAATCTCCCCATCACTCACCGCTTTCCCGCCCTTGCTGCAAGATCAGGCCGAGCGCCAGTGGCAACGGCTGGTCGAACTGGCCCCCGACTATGGCAACCAGCCCGAATCGGTTCGCCACACCCTGCTGACCCTGCTTGGCCTCTCCGATTTTGTCGCCGATTCTCTCTTCAAACAGCCGGAGTTGCTGACCGAGTTGCTCGTCTCAGGGGATCTCGAACGGGCCGAGCGCTGGCCCGCCTACCAGAGTGACCTCACCTCCCTGCTCGCCGAGGTGAGTGATGAAGAGGCGCTCAAGCGCATTCTGCGCCAGTTCCGCCGCAGCCGTATGCTGGTGATCGCCTGGCGCGAGCTGCTGGGCCATGCGGCAGTAGAAGAGAGCTTTATCCACCTCACCAAGCTGGCGGATGCCCTCATCTGCTCTGCTCGCGACTGGCTCTACACCAAACAGTGTGGCGAGCTGGGCACCCCGATGGACGGCGACGGCAATCCGCAGCCACTGCTCATTCTCGGCATGGGCAAGCTTGGCGGCGGCGAACTCAACTTCTCCTCGGACATCGACCTTATCTTCACCTTCCCCGAGAACGGCTACACGGTCGGCGGGCGGCGCGAGCTGGCCAACCAGCCCTTCTTCATCAAGCTGGGCCAGCGCATCATCAACGCCCTCCACCAGCCCACTCAGGATGGTCAGGTGTTCCGGGTCGACATGCGACTGCGTCCCTTTGGCGATGCGGGGCCGCTCGCCATCTCCTTTGCCGCCATGGAGGATTACTACCAGCACCACGGCCGCAACTGGGAACGTTACGCCATGGTCAAGGCACGGGTGCTGGGCCCCCAGTGCGAACACGCGGTGGAGCTGGCAGAGATGCTGCGCCCCTTCGTGTTTCGCCGCTATATCGACTTCGGCGTTATCGACGGCCTGCGTCAGATGAAGGCGATGATCGCCGCCGAGGTGCGCCGCAAGGGGCTTGAGGGCAACATCAAACTGGGGGCTGGCGGCATCCGCGAGGTGGAGTTTATCGCCCAGGCGCTGCAGCTTATTCGCGGCGGGCGCGAACCGGCGCTGCGGGTGCGTCACCTGCCGGAGGCGCTGGCCGCCATCGCCCAGTGCGGCGCCCTCGAATCCGCCCATTGCGACCGCCTGCTGGCGGCCTATCGCTTCCTGCGCCGAGTGGAGAACATCCTGCAGGAGATCGGCGATCAACAGACCCAGACCCTGCCCACCGAGGAGCGGGATCGCCAGCGGCTGATCGCTGCTCTGGGTTTTGCCGACTGGGGCGCCTTTATGGCTCATCTCGATGAGGAGATGGCCGCCGTCCACCAAGAGTTCGCCGCCGTGGTGGGGGAAGAGAAAGAGGCCCCCGCCCATCTGGAGCAGCTCTGGCTGGATCTCTGGCGCACCGAGCTCGATGCCGCCGAGCTGGAAAAATTGCTGACCGCGCAGGGGGTGGCCGAGCCCGCCCCGCTCTGCGCCGCCCTGCTGCGTTTCAAGGAGGAGTACAAGCGCCGTCAGGTAGGGCCGCAGGGGCGTATCGCGCTGGATTGGCTGATGCCGGAGCTGCTGCGACTGGTGGTCGCCAGTGAGCAACCCGCCCGCCTGTTCGAGCGGGTGTGCGAGCTGCTGACCCGCATCTTCACCCGCAGCGCCTATCTGCAACTGCTGGCGGAGAACCCGGGCGCCCTGCGCCAGCTGGTGCGGCTGTGTGACGCCAGCCATCTGGTGAGCGAGCAGCTGGCCCGCTACCCCATCCTGCTGGACGAGCTGCTCGATCCCCAGCACCTCTACCACCCCACCCCGCTCGATCAGTACAAGCCCCAGCTGCGCCAGTTCCTGCTGCGCATCCCCGAAGAGGATGTGGAGCAGCAGATGGAGGCGCTGCGCCAGTTCAAGCAGGTGCAGCTGCTGCGCATCGTGGCGGCCGATATCGCTGGCGCCCTGCCGCTGATGAAGGTAAGCGACCACCTCACCTGGCTGGCGGAGGCGATCACCGAAGAGGTGGTCAATCAGGCCTGGGCCCAGATGAGCGAGCGCTACGGGGTGCCACCCGAAGTGGCGCTGAGCGGCCAGCGGGGCTTTGCGGTGGTGGCCTATGGCAAGCTGGGCGGCATCGAACTCGGTTACGGCTCGGATCTCGACTTGGTGTTCCTGCACGGCGGTGACCCCAACAGCTACACCGACGGGCGCAAGCCCATCGACAGCCGTCAGTTCTACCTGCGCCTCGCCCAGCGGATCCTGCATCTGTTCAGCACCCGCACCCCCTCCGGCATCCTCTACGAGATCGATATGCGGCTGCGTCCCTCCGGCGACTCCGGCCTGCTGGTGTCGTCGCTGTCGGCCTACGAGCAGTACCAGCAAAACGAGGCGTGGACCTGGGAGCATCAGGCGCTGGTACGGGCTCGCCCCATCTATGGCGATGATGCCATCGTTGCCGAGTTTGCCCGCATCCGCCGCGATGTGCTGGCCAAGGAACGGGATCTGCCAACTCTGGCCCGCGAGGTGCGCGAGATGCGCCACAAGATGCGGGATCACCTGCTCAAAGCGGGCGCAGGGGAGTTCGACCTCAAGCAGTCCCCCGGCGGCATGGTGGATATCGAGTTTATCGCCCAGTATCTGGTGCTGGCCCACGCCTGCGGCGAACCCGATGCCCTCACTCGCTGGTCCGATAACGTGCGCATCTTCGACGAGTGCGTGATGGCAGGAGTACTGACCCTGGAGCAGGCGGAGGGGCTGAAACAGGCCTATCTGGAGATCCGCAACCTCGGCCATCGCCTCAACCTCTCGGAGATCTCCCGCAAGGTGAGCGACGATCAGTTGCAAAACGAGCGCAGCCATGTGCTCGACGTCTGGCGCAAGCTGCTGGGGGAGTGAGATAACCCACTGCTGGTTCAATAAGCAAGGGGCGCTTGGGCGCCCCTTTCTAATATAAACATCAGCTACAAGCTCATATTTTATTCACACAACACTCAATAGCGGTGAGCTGGATCCTGTTTCAGGCATACCAACCTTGGAATCGTATGGCACTTTGCTGAATATACGCAGAGATAAGCCGTATCTATGACCTCACCTGATTTTGGCCAGATATGACGGGTGAATATCAACTAAACAATTCCAGTCCCAGCGCAGAGAGGAAACAATGGATTTTTCAGAGCAGCTACAGAGTCTCGCCAAAAAGATTGCGCAACAGTCATCGATGATCACCACCGAAGAAGCAACCAAGAACGCTTTTGTCATGCCATTTCTCAATCGTGTACTTGGCTATGATGTGTTTGATCCTACGGAGGTGATTCCGGAATTCACCGCAGATACAGGCATCAAAAAAGGGGAAAAGGTTGACTACGCCATTCTCAAAGATGGCCAAGTACAAATCCTGGTTGAGTGCAAAAAATACAGTGAAAAGCTCTCGGCCAAGCATTCTGGTCAACTCTTTCGCTATTTTTCAGTTACCAATGCTCGAATCGGCATTCTGACCAATGGGGCACAATATGAGTTCTACACAGATCTTGATGCGCCAAACAAAATGGACGAAAAACCATTTTTGACGCTCGATCTGGAAGACATAGATGAACACATAGTGCCCGAGGTATTAAAACTAACCAAAACCTCTTTCGATGTTGATTCAGTTGTCGATGCGGCTGGCGAACTGAAGTACCTCAGCCAGATCAAAAAGTTGCTAGCCGAACAATTTGGCTCACCGGAAGAAGACTTTGTTAAGTTCTTTGCATCCAGAATCTATGACGGTGTGCTGACTGCAAAGGTCAAACAGTCCTTTACCGACATCACCAAGAAGGCACTTAGCCAATTCCTGAATGACAGCATCAATGCCAGATTGAAATCTGCGATTGGTAGCAGTGTCAGCTCCTCAACTATCCAACCGGCATTTGATAGTGATCCATCCAGTGATAACAATAATGCCGAAGGCAGTAGTGAGGAAAAATCAAAGGTCGATACAACGATTGAAGAGATGGAAGGCTTTAATGTCGTCAAGGCAATTCTGAGACAGCGATTTGATGTAACAAGAATCGCGGCAAGAGATACCCAAAGCTATTTTGGTATTCTCCTCGACGATAATAATCGCAAGCCGTTATGCCGGTTGCATTTTAATGCGAAGCAGAAATATATCGGTTTATTCGATGCCGACAAGAAAGAGACCAGACACCCTATTTCCTCGATAGATGAGATTTTTACCTTTGCAGACCAGTTGCTGACCGCAACAGCAGTCTACGAATAGTTGCTATTAGGGGGGGAATCCCCCCCCTTTCATCTCGCCAGAAAAAGCCCGTTTACCGACTCAAGCCGTGATCCATCACCGTCTCCACCAGCATCTGGTTGAAGCACAAGTAATCTTCCTCCTCG
>NZ_JRGK01000268.1 GCF_000764645.1 Aeromonas finlandensis | reverse complement strand
ATTTGAGCTGACCCGCCAGATAGTCGAGGGAGCGCTGGATCTCCAGCGCCAGCGAGTCGAGCTGCATGCTGTCCGGTTCATGTTCGCCGGTCAGACTGGTAAAACCACGCAGTTGGCGGGAGAAGCAGAGCCCCCCCTGATGAAAGACCAGCAGTTGCAGATCCTGCCCCTTGGGTTGCCACAGCAGCATGCGTACCATCTCATCCGCGTCATAGAGAGCGGTAAGCGCCAACTCGTCGCTGATGATGGATTGCAGGGTGGCGATGCCGTTGATGGCATCGGCCAGCTGTTGCACCCGGCTCTTGGGCAGACAGATCACATTGATGCGCGGACGACCGGCCGGCGGGGTGGGCAGGTCCACATAATCCAGCGCCAGTTGCAGCACGGGCTCGCTGACATAATCCTTGATGGCCCAGGGGAGCGCGCCCGCCATCTCGGCATCGGGTACGGCAGGCTTGTCGATCTGGATCTGCTGATAAAGGCTGGCGGCGAGGGCCACCCGCACCGTAGACTTGGCCAGACCGTGGCGACTGAACAGCTCGTTCATGGCCACCGCCCACTCCTGTGGGCCGTTGATGGTGCGCGTCGCGAAGACGGGGGGATTGCCCACCGCGGCCAGCATGATCCTGTCATTGGCCAGCAAGAGCCCTACCTGGCGGCTTGGCGTCGACCGTTTGAACAGTTGTTTCATGTTAGCCCGCCCCATCATCATTGGTTAAATGTGTGAAATATTAACATAAACAGTAAATTAGCCTCCAGATAAAAGACGGACTCATCCTTGCAAGCCAGCCTTCCAGCCGAAGCGACAGATGGCCATGCCATCCTGCCCTCCCCCCTGCAACTTATCCACCATCCGTTGCTGACCCGCTATGGCGTCGAACTCTGGTGTAAACGGGATGATCTGATCCATCCTGCCATCTCCGGCAACAAGTGGCGCAAACTCAAATACCATCTGATTCACGCCAAAGAACAGGGCAAACAGCATCTGCTCTCGTTCGGTGGCGCCTACTCCAATCATATCCACGCGCTGGCGGCAGCGGGGTGCCAATCTGGTCTTCGTACTACCGGTATCATACGGGGCGAATCCGATGCCGTCAGTAACTCTACCCTGCGGGATGCCAAGTGCTGGGGCATGGATCTCGTTTTCGTCGACCGCCAGAGTTACCGGCGACGGCAGGATCCTGACTGGCTGGCCCAATTCGACGCGCCGGATACCCTGATCGTGCCGGAAGGAGGCAGCAGCCCGCTGGCCATCCCCGGGGTGGCGGAACTGGTCAGCGAAGTGCCCTTCTCGCCGGATCTCTGGGTACTGCCCTGCGCCAGCGGCGGCACCCTGGCGGGCCTGATCGCCGGTAAACGGGAGCGGGAGCAGATCCTCGCCATTGCGGTGCTGAAGGGGGGTGGCTTTATCGCCGACGAGGTGTGCCGTCTCCATCCCGCGGCCGCCAGCATCTCCGGTTGGCGGATCGCACTCGATCACCACGATGGCGGCTATGCCAAATTCAGTCCGGCCCTCTGGCAGTGGGTGCAGGATTTCAGCGCCACAACCGGCCTGCCACTGGAGCCCATCTACAGTGGCAAGGCGATGTGGGGGCTGTTTCGCGAGATGACGGCGGGCCGCATCGCCCCCGGCAGCAAGATCGTCTTCATCCACACCGGCGGCATGCAGGGGTTGGCCGGGCTGCGGGAGCAGGGGCGCCTGTGAGCGCAGCCTGAAGGT
Source organism: Aeromonas finlandensis (assembly GCF_000764645.1). GTDB lineage: Bacteria > Pseudomonadota > Gammaproteobacteria > Enterobacterales > Aeromonadaceae > Aeromonas > Aeromonas finlandensis. The sequence continues at coordinate 48,855 of NZ_JRGK01000268.1, read as the reverse complement.
AGCCGCAAACGACAGAGGGTCGCCCCAAGGCGACCCTCTCTTGTTTATCTCAATCACCCGCCGGTTCCAGCACCAATCGCTGGGGCTCGGCAAACCAGGCCCCCTGCCCGGCATGCACCCCGAGGTGGCGCAGCATCTTCCACTCGTCGCCGCTCTCCACCCCCACCGCCAGCACCCGGGTACGGGTATTGGCACAGCCCCCCACCAGACTGCGTACCGCCATCTGGTTAACCTGGCGAGCATGGATCTCCCGCACCAGACTGGGGTGCAGCTTGAGGAAGTTGATCTCGAACTCCTTGATGTACTGGGTACTCACCACATCCTGACCGGCATGATCGATGGCCAGCTGGCAGCCCAGCATCCGCAGGGAGCGCAGCGGCCGCTTGAGCGCCTCGAAGTGGCGGGTCACCTGGGATTCGGAGAGTTGCAGGATCAACCGCTCGTTGGTACTGCGCGGCAGCTGGAACAGGGCGAAGAAGAGCCAGCGCTGGAACTCGCGGTTGAGCAGGCTCTGGGCGCTCAGAGTCAGGCTGATGGGGCAGCTCTGCTCGGAGCGCTGGCGCAGCAGAGCGAGAGTCTGCTGCGCCACCAGCCGATCCAACTGCAGCAGCAGCCCGACCTTCTCAGCCATCGGCATGAAGATCCCCGCCTGCAGGGCCCGCCCCTGCTCGTCGTGCAGATAGGTGAGCAGCTCCTGCTGCAACACCACCTGCCCCCGGTCCTGCTGGATCGGCTGGATGTAAAAATCGATGCCGAGCTCCTCGAGGCGACGGCTGATGAGGGTGCGCCAACGCACCGTGCCCTTGCTGCTCTGCTCCTCGTCCAGCTGCTTCTCGTAGAGGAACCAGCCGTTGTGCCCCTGCAGACGGGCGCTCTTGAGGGCCAGCTCCGCCTCCTCCTGCACCTTGAGCAGGCTATCTTCCGCCTGATAGCAGACGGCGCCGAGATAGACCGCCGTATCGGGATTGACCTCCTGCGGCCAGTGCAGCCGTTGCAGGCTCTTGAGCAACTGGCTGGCGCCATCCACCATCTCGCTCTCGGACATATTGGGTAGCAGCACCGCAAACACCTGACCGGCATAGCGGGCCTGCAGGGCGCCGTTATGCTTGCGCACGAAGGCACCTATGGTGGCGCTCGCCTCCAGCAGCAGATCGTGGCCCAGCAATTCGAACTGCTCGGCCTCCAGATCCTCCAGACAGGCGAGCTCGATCAGCAGCACCCCGCCGCTCATCACGCTCGCCTCCATGATGGCGCTCTCCAGCCGGTTGTCGAAAAAGAGTCGGTTGCCGATACCGGTCATCTTGTCGACGAAGGCGTTGCTGCGAATGAAGTTGTCGAAGCGACTGCGCTCCTTGCGGGCATCGGCCAGCTCGGCCAGCAGATGGTCAAGCGCCTGACTGGCGTCCACCGGCCACTCTTCGGCAGGGTCATGATTCAGTTTGGAGAGTTTGTCATCGAGGATCAGCTGGGCGCGAATGGCCAGCAATTCGGCACCGCGCAGCTGCTGACGCAGCCAGCGGATGGAGTACCAGAGACCGAACACCACGATAAAGACGCCGAAGGAGATGCCGGACATCGCCTTCATGGAGTACTCCGCCTCCTTGAAGGGGCGTTCCAGTTTGAAGTTGACCTGCATGCCGACCTGATGAGGCAACCTATGGCTGTATGGCACCAACAGCTGTTCATCGACCGAACGCTGCACATCACGGAACCAGTAGACCCGCTGGTCATTCTGACGCACTTCCAGCTCCACCACATGGGAGGCTCTGAGCAGAGTGGGTAGCCAGTGACTCATCTCATCCATGTTGTGGGCCACATCGAACTGCTTGTCGATCACCTCGACCAGGGCATCGACCTTCTTCTGCTGCAACTCCATGCCCAGCTCACGAAAGCTGAACACCCCGCCAATCAGCACGATCGCCATGGCAGCGATCACGCACAGGGTGATAAATGAGACAAGCTGTGTAGTCAGTTTCATGCGCCTTCCGTATGCCCAGCAACATCCATGAGGCTTCATGGTAGCAGCGGCGATCAGGCCACTGCTATGGATGAAGATCCCGCTTCTGCAATTTAAGCGGGGCAGCATACCCAAAGCACAGAGAGAATACCAAGGATGGTGCGCCGTTGATGCGGGGAGAGGAGAAATGACGCACAGAAAAATGGTCCCTCAAAAGGGACCAAAAGGAACACTCATATCAAAACTAACACTCTGTGCTACTGACAAAAAACAGATACAGGAGTATTGAACACACGGTGAGTCAAACCGCAGGGGTACTCTAATGCAGTTCGGATAAGCCGGGCAATTGTCATTTATGACAGGTCAGCGATTGAATCCAGCCAAAGTTCACAATAAAAACATTTAAAATCATAAGCTTAATAATTACACCAACAAGTTTATCAACACTGATTCAAATTGATTGCACTAATGCACTATGATGGACCAGCCCATTTGTGTCTCATGAAACTGGCAGGTACTTCCTTTGCGCATATCTCCCGTCTGGCTCTCTCTGTTGCTGTTCCTCCTACCTATCGTCGGTAGCCAGTCTCTCGGCCTGTGGCTTGCCAAGCCGATGGCCTTCCATCTGCTGGAAAATAAGGTCACCGAGCTCAAAGAGGCAATGGCAGAACGCCACCGGGAGCTGGATGCCACCATCAACAAGCAACTGGCACAATTTGAGTTCGACTGTGGCGCCAAGGACATGATGCTGCTGCGCGATCCCCGCTTCTACAGCGACCACATCCGCCTGCAGGGGCTGGAGCTCGCCTCCGGTAACAGCTGCTCCAGTCTGGGCATGGGGATCCCGCTGCTCAGGGAGCTCCAAAACAGCGGGCAGAAGTTCGGCAAACTGGGGATCACGGCTACCGTGGCCAAATTCAATACCGAGCAGGAGCTGGTGGCCTACTACCAGTCCGGCGGCAACCTCGCCTACTGGGTGCTGGATAACAGCTGGAGCCACGCGCGGCTGCAACACCCCTGTGCCAACTGCTTCTATCTGGAGTTCAGCCGGCAGGCTCCCGATACGGCCACCGTTCACTTTCCACGCGGCGACAAGAGCATCAAGCAGGAAGAGAACAATAGCAGCCTGAGTTTCTACGATCCGAATGAACTCACCAGAAAGACGGTCTGGGCGGGAAAAGCGCTGGAGCAATATGCCCATGACCAGCTCAATCACTACGGCCTCTGGCTCGGCATTGTGCTCGGTACCCTGTTAACTGCCACATACTGGCTGCTACGCAACTACCGACGCTCGCTCAAGGGGCTGTTGCAGACAGGCCTGATACGCCGGGAGTTTATTCCCCTCTACCAACCGGTGGTGGATATCCGCACCAATAAAGTGGTGGGGTTCGAGGCGCTGCTGCGCTGGCAGCGGGGAAGCGAGCTGATCCCCCCGGGCACCTTTATCGAGTATGCAGAGGAACAGGGGCTAATCCTGCCAATGACCGAGCAGTTGCTGGAGCAGGTGATCAGCGACCTGCCACAGCTGGCGCCAGAACAGTGGGTCAGCGTCAATCTGGTGGCGGCCCATATCGAGCAGCCCTTGCTGCGCACCCTGCTCAACCACAGCCACAACCCCTCACCTACCCAGCTCACCTTCGAGCTGACCGAGCGCAAGCCGATCCTCGACATCAAGGCGGCCACCGAGGAGATCACCCTGCTGCAGCAGATGGGTTATCACTTCAAGCTGGATGATTTCGGTACCGGCTACGGCGGCTTTGCCTACCTGCAAAGTCTGGGGATCCGCCAGATCAAGATCGACAAGATGTTCGTCGATACCATAGGTACCAACGACCTCAAACGCAGCGTGCTGGATGCCATCATCGTCTTTGGTCGGGAGTCGGGCATGGAGATGATCGCCGAAGGGGTCGAGAGCCAGCTGCAGGTCGACTATCTGAGCCAGCACGGCGTCTATCTGATCCAGGGCTACTTCTTCGGCAAACCCATGGCGCTGAAGATGCTGCCCCGCTGGCAACGGGAGCGGCAGCAGCAATACCGCGAGGCCAGCTAGCGCAGATATTGCAGGATCTGACCGCGAAACGGCTTGGCTAGCTGTTCGACATCATGAGGCTGATGCTGGCTGTGCCGGTAGCCCAGCCCGGTCATCAGCCGGGTAAAGCGTCCCTGCTGACCCCGCCCCGGATCCACCAGGATCACCGTGCAGCTTGCTTTGGCGTGCTGCTCGATAAAGGCCGCCAGCGTCTCCACATGGCCGCGCTCATAGAGCAAGTCGCTGCCGATGATCAGATCGAAACGGCCCAGATCCGTGGCGGCATCGGCCCAACCGGTACGAGTGAAAGGGATCTCGGCCCCCTGATTGAGCAACACATTCCGGGCCAGAAAGGCACCCGCCTCGGGGTGATAGTCGGTGGCCGTGATGTCGGCATGACGATGATTGAGCACCAGACTGGCCAGTCCGATACCGCAGCCCACCTCCAGAATGCGCAGTCCCGCCACCTCCTGACGCACCATCTGGCTGGCCAGCACCCGCCCGGAGTCCCAGACAATCCCGAACAGCGGCCAGAATGCCGAGGAGATGCCGAGCGCCTCCGCCTCGCCCGCATCGTCGGAGAACTGCTGATTGTCGCGCAGTGTGCGCAGGTGGATATCCAGCTCACCAAATTCGATGGTGTGGTAACGCAGACGAACCGCTGACATAAGCACCCTTAGCGCGGGGATAGCAGCCACAGCAGCAGGATTGCCGCAACGACCGCTACCTCGCCATGCTACCCCTGCCCGGGCCCGATACCTATCTCTATCGGGGAGGCCTACCCGGCCTCTTCAACCCCTTATTTACATTCAGCAACAAAATGATCTGCCCTGACGGGGATAACTGCCCTTATCATAAGGGGCTGGTTATCGCGCAACCGATAAGTGCGCACCTTATCCATTTGTTTCCGGTCATTCAGACCCCCAAAAGAGAACCATTGCCTATGAAGACATTTATCCGGCAAGAGATTGCCCTGCCCGTTGGCCTGCTGACCCTGCTCTTTTTCAAGACCCTGGGGAGCGACCTGCTGACAGAGACAACTCCGCTCGGGATCTATCTTCCGGTATCGGCGGGTCTGCTGGCCATCGTCACCTGGGCCATCTTCTCGGTGGTGCGCCACTCCGACGCCCTCGCCATCAAGCTGGGTGAGCCCTTCGGCACCCTGATCCTCACCCTCTCTGTCATCTCGCTGGAGGTGGTGATGATCTCCTCGGTGATGCTGACCGGCGAGCCCAACCCCACCATGGCCCGCGATACCATGTTTGCGGTGGTGATGCTGGTGAGTACCGGTCTGGTAGGCTTCACCCTGCTGTTTGGCGGCTGGCGCTACCACACCCAGAGCTTCAATCTGGACGGGGTCAAATCCTATCTGGTGGCCATCATTCCGCTGGCCCTGCTCTGTCTGGTGCTGCCCAACTTCACCCGGGGCGGCACGATCGGCAGCATGTCGAGCGCCATGTCCTGGATGCTGATCATCATCTCGATCCTGCTCTACGGGGTCTTTCTGCTGATCCAGACCCGCAGCCACAGCCACTTCTTCGTCGACAGCGATCACGAGGATTACGAGGAGCACCACGGCCCGCTGCAGAGCAACGTCTATCACACCATCCTGCTGCTCGCCTACCTGCTGGTGGTGATCCTGCTGGCCAAGACCCTGGCCATCCCCATCAACTACGGGGTGCATGTCATGGACGCGCCCGCCGCACTGGGCGGCTTTATCGTCGCCTGTATCGTGCTGGCCCCCGAAGCGGTCGGCGCCATCAAGGCCGCCTTCAACAATCAGTTGCAGCGGGCGATGAACCTCTACTTCGGCTCGGTGCTGGCCACTATTGCCCTCACAGTACCGGCGGTACTTCTTATCGGCGCCATCATGGGTCAAGAGGTGCGCCTCGGCCTCTCCGCCGCCGACATGGTGCTGCTGGTCACCACTCTCATGGTCTGTAAAGTGACCTTCAGCAGCGGCCGTACCAATGTGCTCCATGGCGCGACCCATCTGGTGTTGTTCGTGGTCTATCTGTTCCTGATGTTCGAGCACGAATAACCGCGCTCAACCAACGTCAGAAACGCAAAGACCGCCCGATTGGGCGGTCTTTTGTCATCTGCTCCCGGATCTCACCGGCGCCAGTGAAGCGGCTTCCCCCTCATCCCCCACCCTTCTCCCGCCAGGGGAGAAGGGGGAGCAAGGCTTACAGGCTGGGCAGCACCCCGGCCGGGATCAGATCGTTGTAGCTGGCACGGCCCAGCAGGGCGGCGGCCGCCTCGATATCCGGCGCAAAGTACCTGTCCTTGTCGTAGAAGCTCACCTCTGCCCGCAGTCGTCCCTTGGCCAGCTCGATCAGCTCGGTACTGCGCAGCGGCGCGCGAAAATCGAGCCCCTGTGCCGCTGCCAGCAGCTCGACCGCCAGAATGCCGCGAGTGTTCTCCGCCATGTCTGCCAGCCGACGAGCGGCGAAGGTGGCCATGGAGACGTGATCCTCCTGATTGGCGGAGGTGGGCAGGCTGTCTACCGAGGCGGGATGAGCCAGGCTCTTGTTCTCGGAGGCGAGCGCCGCCGAGGTGACCTGAGCGATCATAAAGCCGGAGTTGACCCCGCCGTTGTTGACCAGAAACGCGGGCAAACCGGACATGCGCGAGTCGATCAACAGCGCCATCCGACGCTCTGACAGCGACCCGATTTCGGCGATGGCCAGCGCCAGATTGTCGGCGGCGAAGGCCACTGGCTCGGCGTGGAAGTTGCCGCCGGAGAGGATCTCCTCGTCATCGGCAAACACCAGCGGGTTGTCGGAGACCGCGTTGGCCTCGCACACCAGCACTTCGGCGGCGTGGCGGATCTGGGTCAGGCAAGCTCCCATCACCTGCGGCTGGCAGCGCAATGAGTAGGGATCCTGCACCTTCTCGCAGTTGTGATGGGACATGCCAATCTCGCTGCCATCCACCAGCAGGTGACGATAGCAGGCGGCCGCATCGATCTGGCCACGCTGGCCGCGCACCGCATGGATGCGGGCATCGAACGGACGGCGGCTGCCAAGGGCCGCCTCCACGCTCATGGCGCCGATGGTGATGGCACCGGCGAACAGATCCTCGGCGTGGAACAACCCTTCCAGCGCAAAGGCAGTGCTGGCCTGGGTGCCGTTGAGCAGCGCCAGCCCCTCTTTCGGTGCCAACGCGATGGGCTCAAGCCCGGCGATCCGCAGCGCTTCGCTCGCATCGATCTCGTGCCCGTCGTGACGAGCCTTGCCCTCGCCGATCAGCAGGCAGCTCATATGGGCCAGCGGCGCCAGATCGCCGGAAGCGCCGACGGAGCCCTTCTTCGGCACCACCGGATAGACCTCGGCATTGACCAGCTTCATCAGCGCCTCCAGCACCGCCAGCCGGATGCCGGAGAAGCCGCGCGCCAGCGAGTTGAGCTTGAGCACCATCATCAACCGCACGGTGGCGTCATCCATATAGGTGCCGATGCCAGCAGCGTGGGAGAGCACGATGGATCGTTGCAGCTCGTCGAGCTGATCCACCGGAATGCGGGTGTTGGCCAACAGGCCAAAGCCGGTGTTGATGCCATACACCACCCGGTTCTGCTCGATCACCTTGGTGACCACAGCTGCGGAGGCGTGGATCCCCGGCAGCGCGGCCGGATCCAGTGAAACATGTACCGGCTCGCGGCTGACGCGGCGCAGGGTGGCAAGATCCAGCTCGCCCGGGGTAATAGTCAATTCAAACATGGTGTTACACCTTTCCTTTGACACCGTTGGCGCCGCCTAACATCGGCAGATCCAGTTTCGCCTCGTGGGCGCAGTTAATCGCAATCTCGTAACCCGCATCCGCATGGCGCATCACACCGGTAGCCGGATCGTTGCGCAGCACCCGACCCACGCGGCGAGCCGCATCATCAGAGCCGTCACAGACGATCACCACGCCGGAGTGCTGGGAGAAGCCCATGCCGACCCCGCCGCCGTGGTGCAGGGAGACCCAGGTCGCGCCACCGGCGGTGTTGAGCAGGGCGTTGAGCAGCGGCCAGTCGGAGACGGCATCGGAGCCATCCATCATCGACTCGGTCTCGCGGTTCGGGCTCGCCACCGAGCCGGAATCCAGATGGTCGCGGCCAATGACGATGGGCGCTTTCAGCTCGCCGTTTTTCACCATCTCGTTGAAGGCCAGACCAAGGCGTACCCGATCCTTGACCCCGACCCAGCAGATCCGCGCCGGTAGCCCCTGAAACGCGATGCGCTCGCGGGCCATGTCGAGCCAGTTGTGCAGGTGAGGATCATCGGGGATCAGCTCTTTCACCTTCTGATCGGTCTTGTAGATATCTTCCGGATCGCCGGAGAGCGCCACCCAGCGGAACGGACCAATCCCCTCGCAGAACAGCGGACGAATGTAGGCGGGGACGAAGCCGGGGAAGTCGAAGGCGTTTTTCACCCCCTCCTCCAGCGCCATCTGGCGGATGTTGTTGCCGTAATCCAGAGTCGCCGCACCGCGGGATTGCAGGGTCAGCATCGCTTCCACCTGACGGGCCATGGAGCGACGGGCGGCCAGATTTACCTCCTGCGGGGCGCTCTGTTGCAGCTCGCGCCACTTGGCCACGCTCCAGCCCCGGGGCAGGTAACCGTGGATCGGGTCGTGGGCAGAGGTCTGGTCGGTCACCACGTCCGGGGTGATGCCACGGGCCACCAGCTCGGCGAAGACGTCGGCGGCGTTGCCGAGCAGACCGACGGAAACGGCGCTGCCGCTCTGTTTGGCCTCCTCGACCATCGCCAGCGCCTCATCCAGGCTGTGGGCCTTCTTGTCCACGTAGCGGGTCTTGAGGCGAAAATCGATGCGGGTCTCGTCGCACTCCACGGCGATCATCGAAAAACCGGCCATGGTGGCGGCCAGCGGCTGGGCGCCGCCCATGCCACCGAGACCACCGGTCAGGATCCAGCGCCCCGCAGGCTCGCCGTTGAAGTGCTGGTTGGCCACCGCGAAGAAGGTCTCGTAGGTGCCCTGCACGATCCCCTGAGTACCTATGTAGATCCACGAACCCGCAGTCATCTGGCCATACATCATCAAGCCCTTCTTATCGAGCTCGTTGAAGTGCTCCCAGTTGGCCCAGTGGGGCACCAGATTGGAGTTGGCGATCAGCACCCGCGGCGCATCCTTGTGGGTCTGGAACACCCCGACCGGCTTGCCGGATTGCACCAGCAGGGTCTGATCCTCCTCCAGCCGGGTCAGCACCTCGACGATCTTGTCGAAGCAGGCCCAGTTGCGGGCGGCGCGGCCGATGCCGCCATAGACCACCAGCGACTGGGGATGCTCGGCTACCTCGGGGTCCAGGTTGTTCATCAGCATCCGCAGCGGCGCTTCGGTGAGCCAGCTCTTGGCGGTCAGTTCGGTGCCGCGCGGGGCACGGATCACGCGGTTAGGGTCAGTTCTGGAATCAGCGCGAGGATCCTGCTGTTGCACAGACATACACACTCCTTGTTGTATCAATAGGGTGCCTTCGGCGACGGGCGGCCAAAGGGGTTAACGGGTCAACAGATGAACCAGTCGCGCGGCCACGCGGGCACTGCGGTTGTCCTGATCCAGCGTCGGGTTGTACTCGGCCAGATCGGCGAGCCTGAGCTTGCCGCTGGCCCGGACATGGGCGATCAGCGGTTCGATCACCGCCAGCTCCACGCCGCGAGCGGCGGGGGCACTCACTCCCGGCATCAGGTTGCCGGGCAGCACATCAAGATCGATGGTCAGATAGAGGTGATCGCAATCGGCGATAAAGGCGTCCAGCCCGCTTAGCAAGGCTGGCAGCTCGCGCAGGGTCATCGCCTCGTCCAGCACATGCCACACACCCAGCGCCTTGGCACGGGCAAACAGGGCTTGGGTATTGGCGGTCTCGGCCACCCCGAGGCAGGCGTAGTGAAACGGTGTGCCCTGAGCGGCGCACTGCTCGGCGATCTGGAAGAAGGGGGTGCCGGAGCTGGCCAGATCCTGCTTCATGCGCAGGTCAAAGTGGGCGTCGAGGTTGATGATCCCGACCCGCCCCTGACCCGCCAGATGCAGGTTGAGGCCACTCCAGCTACCGAAGGCCACCTCATGGCCGCCCCCCACCACCAGCGGGAAGTGGCCCAGTTCGAGCGCAGCAGCGACCCGCTCGGCCAGACGGCCGTGGGCGGCATCGAGATCCCCATCGGAACAGCTCACATCCCCGCCATCGTAGACGGGTCGATTCAGGTGCCAGGCAGTGTTGGCCAGCAGCTTGCGCACCGCCAGCGGCGCCCCAGCGGCGCCGACACGCCCCTTGTTGCGGCGCACCCCTTCATCGCAGGCAAAACCGAGCAGCACTACACCAGCTGCCTCTTGTGCCCCGGCAGCCCAGGACTGCACCTTGTCATGCCAGCGCAGGGCCAGTTCACCATCTTCCGGATCCTGTCGTCCCTGCCAGAGCGACATGTCGACCGGGTTGAATTTATCCATGGAGGGTCTCCTCGCCGTTGAAGATGCGGCCTGCCAGCTGATCGACGCCGACCATGTAGCTCAGCTCGGCCGGATAGGTGCAGTGCCAAATCAGGAAATCGGCCGCCATCCCCACCCTGAGCTGGCCAAGGTGCTCCTGCTCGCCGAGCGCTTTGGCGGCGTGACGGGTCACCCCGACCATCGCCTCCACCGGGGTCAGGCCAAACAGGGTGCAGGCCATGTTCATTGCCATCCGCAGCGAGACGATGGGGGCGGTACCCGGGTTGATGTCGGAGGAGACCGCCATCGCCACCCCCGCCTTGCGCAGCGCGGCGACCGGCGGCAGCTTGGTCTCTTTGAGGAAGTAGAAAGCGGTGGGCAGCAGGGTGGCGACCACGCCACGGTGGGCCAGCGCCAGGATCCCTTCCGGATCCAGATACTCCAGATGATCCACCGAGAGGGCGCCAAAGTTGGCGGCCAGGGTGCTGCCACCGAGGTTGGAGAGCTGATCCATATGCCCCTTCACCGGCAGGCCGTATTGATCCGCCGCCAGATAGACCTGCTCGGTCTGGGCCAGCGAGAAGCCGATGTGTTCGCAGAAGACGTCCACCGCATCGGCCAGACCCGCCTCGGCGGCGGCCGGAATGATCTCCTGACAGATGGTTTCGACCCAGCTGTCGGGATCGTCGCGATACTCCGGCGGCACCGCATGGGCCGCCAGCAGAGTGGTCTTGACCCGGATCGGCAACGCCTCCCCCAGTCGGCGGGCCACCCGCAGCATCTTGAGCTCGTCCGCCAGCGTCAGGCCATAGCCGGACTTGATCTCCACCGTGGTGACCCCTTCGCGGATCAGGGATGTCACCCTCGGTAGCGCCAGCTCGAACAGCAGATCCTCGCTGGCGGCACGGGTAGCACGCACCGTGCTGATGATGCCGCCGCCCCGACGGGCGATCTCGGCATAGGGCACCCCCTGCTGGCGCAGCTCGAACTCCTCGGCGCGACTGCCGGCAAAGACCAGATGGGTGTGGCAATCGATAAGGCCGGGGGTAACCAGCTTGCCCTGCATATCCTGCCAGTGGGTGGGATGGGGGCCCTGCAGCTCGGCCATCGGCATCAGCGCATGGATCTTGCCATCCTTCACGCCGATGGCGTGGAGCGGCAACAGGCCGTAGTCGGCCAGCTCGTCATTCAGGGTGGCGGGCGTCACGTTGAGCCAGACCCGCTCGCAGTTCAACAGTTCCTTGTTCATAGCGACCTCAAATGTATATACATATCCTTATAGTCGATCTCTATGACGAAAGAAAGAGCAGAGTTCACATCCTGATAACAGCATCAAACTTAGAGTTTAAGCACAAAAAAGCCCACCAAGAGGTGGGCTTTGAAAAATCGAGCTGTATAGACATTTACTCTAGCTGAGTCTTGGAGCTGAGCTTGTAGCGAGAACCGGGGGAGAGCAAACGGGCGTAGGAGACCAGATGCCCCTCCGACCAGGTGCGCCGGTGCAACAATAGGCAGGGGGAATCTACGCGAATTTGCAACAATCCCGCCTCACCGGCGCTCGGCAACACGGCTTCCACCACGTGCTCCATCTCGGAGAGGGGGCAGACATCCATCAGATAGCGGTTGGGGGTCTGTTGGGTAAAATCCTGCTCGCCATAGCCCGGCAAGCGCCCGGCATCGACGAAGCGCTCCTCCAGCTGCAGCGGCTCGCCATCGGCCTGATGGACGATCAGGCTGTGAAAGATGGGGGCGCCAACCCGCAGTCCCAGTTGTACCGCCACCTTCTCGTCGGCGGCCAGCCGCTGCAGCCGGATCACCCGGGCACTGTACTCGCCGCCACGCTCGGCGATCTCGTCGGCAATATTGCGAATGGCCAGCAGCGGCGACTCGGTACGCCGGTCCGCCACGAAGCTGCCGGATCCGGCGGTTCGCACCAGCCACCCCTCGGCCACCAGTTCCCGCAGCGCCCGATTGACCGTCATCCGGCTCACGGTGAACTGCTCGCACAGGGCCGCTTCGGTCGGGATCCTGTCCCCCGCCTGATAGTGGCGTTCGCGGATCCGGTCCAGAATGTGCTGCTTGATCTGCAGATAGAGGGCTGGCGCCACCATGAAGCTCCCTAGCGCCGACGGTGGGGCGGACGCATGTCCGGCCAGGCGCGATAGACATCTGGGATCTGATCCGGCCCGCTGATGCAAAGATCGAGATCGTGCAGCAAGCCATCCTTGATCCCGTAGATCCAGCCATGCACCGCCAGCTCCTGCCCCTTGCGCCAGGCGTTCTGGATGATTGTGGTGTGGCAGACGTTGGCTACCTGCTCGGCCACGTTCAGCTCGCACAGGTAGTCGAAGCGCTCGTGCTCATCCTCGATGGCCTCGAGCTCTTCACCATATTTGAAGTAGACATCCTTGATGTTGCGCAGCCAGTTGTCGATGAGACCCAGCTCCTGATTCTGCATCGCGGCCTTGACGCCGCCGCAACCATAGTGACCGCAGACGATGATGTGCTTCACCTTGAGCACTTCCACCGCGTATTGCAGCACCGAGAGACAGTTGAAATCGGTATGCACCACCAGATTGGCGACGTTGCGGTGGACGAAAACATCCCCCGGCAGCAAGCCCATCAGCTGGTTGGCGGGAACCCGGCTGTCGGAGCAGCCGATCCAGAGGTATTCGGGGGCCTGCTGGGCAGAGAGGGTGGCAAAGAAGGCGGGATCTTCGGCCTTGATCCGTTCGGCCCACTCACGGTTGTTGGTAAACAGGTCGTTCAACAGTTTCACTTCTGCTCTCCCTAATGTGGCAGTTGCGGCAACATAACACACCCAAGGGTTATCAGGGCAAGCCTCGATTATCGGCGGCAGAAACAAAAACAGGGCCATCAGGCCCTGTTTTCAGCGAGGAAGCATTAGGCTTCCATGGCATCTTTCAGCTTCTTGAGCGCGTTCTTCTCAAGCTGACGCACACGCTCGGCGGAGACGCCGTAGGTATCGGCCAGCTCCTGCAGAGTGGTCTTGCTGTCATCGTCGAGCCAGCGGGCGCGGATGATGTGCTGGCTACGCTCATCCAGCGTGGCGAGGGCCGAGCTCAGGCGACGGGTCGCATGATCGTCCCAGTTGTCGTTCTCGATGGTGGCGGCCAGATCGGAGGATTTATCCTCCAGATAGTGAACCGGTGCGAAACCGCCCTCTTCTTCATCGTCACCCACCAGATCGAATGCCTGATCGTAGTTGGCCATCCGCGCTTCCATCTCGGTCACATCGCTTGCGGAGACGCCGAGATCGGCCGCCACGGCCTGAACCTCTTCGTGATTCAGCCAGCCCAGACGCTTTTTGGATTTGCGCAGGTTGAAGAAGAGCTTGCGCTGGGCCTTGGTGGTTGCCACCTTGACCATGCGCCAGTTGCGCAATACATATTCGTGGATTTCGGCCTTGATCCAGTGGACGGCAAAGGAGACCAGACGCACGCCGACCGTCGGGTCGAAGCGCTTGACCGCCTTCATCAGACCGATGTTGCCTTCCTGAACCAGATCGGCCTGCGGCAGGCCGTAACCGGCATAACTCTTGGCGACATGAACGACAAAGCGCAGGTGCGACATAACCAGCTGGCGGGCAGCCTCGAGATCGCCATCCTGCTGCAAACGCTCAGCCAGTTCACGCTCTTCCTCTGCGCTCAGCACCGGAATAGAGTTTACTGCCTGGATATAGCCTTCCAGACTACCTTGCGGAATCAGAGCCATAGTGCGCTGCAATGAAGTTCCCATCTGTTACCTCTTACTTTTCAATCGAATCAGTCTAACACCCTGAGAGGGCCTGTCTACTGACCGGATGCCATTCTGCGGCGTGTATCAAAGAACATGCCCAGTTTTAGACTGGATTATCTTAAGCCTGCAGGATGAATCATGAATGAACAGTCAAAAAAAGGGGGTCACAATGAAGGACCCCCGAAAAGTAGCATGCTAAGTCCATTGTTGCGGAGCTCGCAACCTTCACATGCTTGCCAAGTCTGACGAGCAAGGCAGAGGGGCCACACCCGTATAAATGCTTCAGCTTTAATAGACTGCTTATAAATCAGAAGGTTCACTGGATCTAGCGAAGATCCGGAAGATCATTGTTATTCAGAATACTCTGACTATGGGGGCCAAGCCAGAAACGGCCCCTCTTTTACTTGATCCGCCTCTCAAAATCCAGCGATTTACTTTGATGATAAATCAATCAAGATGGCTCGATATCGCGAATGTGGCGATGGACCGAGAACCAGGAAGCAATCAGCCCCAGCAGGGCGCCCAGCAAGATCAGATTGATCCCGTCTACCGCCCCCATGCCGACCAGCCGGAAGTTACTGTTATACAAGCCCGCCAGCTCCTTCACCACCCCTTCGCTCCAGATCACCATCACTTCGGTCAGCCACCAGGCCAGCATGCCGCCGATCACCCCGAACCAGATGCCGGTATAGAGGAAAGGACGATGAATGAAGGAGTCGGTCGCCCCCACCAGCTTGAGCACTTCGATCTCGGAGCGCTGGTTGAGGATGTTGAGACGCAGGGTATTGCCGACGATCAGCAACACGGCAGAGAGCAGCAGCACGGCGATACCGGTAATGGTGTGACGCAGCAGGTTCATGATCCCCTGCAGCCGGGTCAGCCACTGCAGATCCAGCTTGCCCTGCTCGACCCCATCCTCATTGTTGAGCTTGCCGAGCAGTTCGGCGGCCCCTTCCGGGTTCTGCCAGCGCGGATCCGGGATGACGCTCAGCACCGGCGGCAGCGGGTTGCTGTCGAGGTAGTCGAGGGCATCGCCAAAGCCGGAGATCTCGCGAAACTCCCGCAACGCATCGTCACGGCTCAGATAGGTGACCGAATCCACCTCGGGATAGAGCAGGATCCTGTGCTGCAGATCGAGAATGCTCTGCTCCGGCAGATCCTTGCGCAAGTAAAGGGAGATCTGGGAGCTGGTCTGCCAGCTCCCCTCCACCACCTCGGCATTTTTCAGCAGCACGTGGAAGCAGGAGGGCAACGCCAGACTGACGCCAAGCACTGCCAGCGTCATCAGGGAGGCGAGCGGATTGCGCCACAGCTCCCCGAGACTGGCAAACGCCTGCCGCACATGATCAACCCCGTACATCATCAGACGGCGCAGCGGCGGTTGTTTATGACGAACGATAGCCATCAGAGCTCCTCCCCGGCCGAATACATGCGCCCCGCCTTGAGGGTCAGGGTGCGATAGCGCATGCGGGCGATCAACCCCAGATCGTGGGTGGCAATCAGCACCGAGACCCCGAAGCGGTTGAACTCCTCAAAGAGTCGCATGATGTCCATGGAGAGCTGGGGATCCAGGTTACCGGTCGGTTCATCCGCCAGCAGCAGCGGCGGCTTGTTGACGATGGCGCGGGCGATGCCGACCCGCTGCTGTTCACCACCGGAGAGCATGCGCGGCTGGTAACGCTCCTTGCCGAGCAGCCCCACCTTGTCCAGCGCCGCGGCGACCCGCTTGTTGATGTCCGCGTGGCTGTAGCCATCGATCACCAGCGGCAGCGCCACGTTGTCGAACACAGTTCTGTCCATCAGCAGCCGGTGATCCTGAAAGATCATCCCGATCTGGCGGCGGACATAGGGGATCTGGCTGCGCTGAATATGGCTGACGTCATCGCCATGAAAGAAAACGCGACCATCGGTCGGTCGCTCCATCACGCTGATCAGTTTGAGGAGGGTACTCTTGCCTGCCCCCGAGTGTCCGGTCAGGAAAGCCATCTCCCCCTTGCGCAGGTGAAAGCTGACCTTTTGCAGCGCCTGATGGCCGCCGCTATATACCTTGCTGACCTTGTCAAAACGAATCATAACGGTTCCCTGAAATTGACAAACCCCGACCGGAGTCGGGGCATGGAACACTTATTCATCACGGCTGAGCTGACTCATCGCGGCCGGACTTATTCATCGCGGCTGAAGAGCGCCTCGATGAAGTCGTTGGCAACGAAGGGTCGCAGATCGTCGATCCCCTCGCCCACCCCGATATAGCGGATCGGGATCTGGAACTTGTCGGCCACCGCGAAGATGACGCCGCCCTTGGCAGTACCATCCAGCTTGGTGAGGGTGATGCCGGTCAGGCCCACCGCCTCGCTGAACAGCTTGGCCTGGCTCAGCGCGTTCTGGCCGGTGCCTGCATCCAGGGTCAGCATGATCTCGTGGGGCGCCTCTTCATCCAGCTTCTTCATCACCCGCACTACCTTCTTGAGCTCTTCCATCAGGTTGCTCTTGTTCTGCAGGCGACCGGCGGTGTCGGCAATCAGCACGTCAGCCCCGCGGGAGCGGGCGGCCTCGATGGCGTCATAAATGACGGAAGCGGAGTCGGCACCGGTATGCTGGGCAATCACCGGAATGTTGTTGCGCTGACCCCATACCTGCAGTTGCTCGACCGCAGCGGCACGGAAGGTGTCACCCGCCGCCAGCATCACGCTCTTGCCTTCAGCCTGGAACTGCTTGGCCAATTTGCCGATGGTAGTGGTCTTGCCGACGCCGTTCACGCCGACCATCAGGATCACATAAGGCTTCTTGCTGGTGTCGATCACCAGCGGCTGCTCGACCTTGGCCAGCATCTCGCCCATATCCTGCTTGAGCAGGCCATAGAGCGCCTCGGCATCCTTGAGCTGTTTGCGATCCGCGTGCTGCACCAAGCCTTCGATGATGCGACTGGTGGTATCCACGCCAAGATCGGCGGTCAGCAGCTGGGTCTCCAGCTCTTCGAACAGCTCATCGTCGATCTTCTTGCCACGGAACAGGCCGAAGAAACCGGAGCCAATATTCTCCTTGGTGCGCACCAGACTGCGCTTGAGGCGAGCAAAGAAGCCCTCCCGCTGCGGTTTGTCCTGGGTGTCGTCGTCCACCTTGGCGGCCAGCGGCAGGGCGGCCAGCGCGGCGGCCTCAGCCTCCATCGCGGCTACCAAGCGCAGATCTTCCGCTCGTTGGGCCTCTTTGGCGATACGCGCCTCTTCAGCAGCCTGGGCTTCCGCAGCAATGCGAGCCTCTTCCGCAGCACGGGCTTCGGCAACAATACGAGCCTCTTCCGCAGCACGGGCTTCGGCAGCGATACGAGCCTCTTCCGCAGCGCGGGCTTCGGCAGCAATACGAGCCTCTTCCGCAGCGCGGGCTTCTGCGGCAATACGGGCAGCTTCGGCTGCTTGTGCTTGCGCGGCAATGCGAGCAGCTTCAGCAGCTTGCGCTTCTGCGGCGATACGGGCAGCTTCGGCAGCCTGCGCTTCTGCTGCGATGCGAGCAGCTTCGGCAGCCTTCACCTCGGCAGCAACACGAGCGGCTTCCGCAGCCTGCACCTCGGCAGCGGCGCGCTCTTCTTCAGCGATCAGCGCGTCGTTGACGATCACCGGCTCCAGGTCGGAAGCACACTCCTCGACCACCAGCGGGCCATGGTCATCCAGCTCGGTTGGCGGGCAGCAATCGTCGTGCAAAACGGGATTCTGTGCGCTGGCGGGCACTTCGGGGGCAACAGCCGGCGTACTATCGGAAACAGTTGTATCGGAAACAGGAGCGGGGGTAGCAGCGACCTCGGGCTCAACGGTAACGGGGGTGGCTTGGGGTGTCTGTGGTTGGACAGCCTCAGCCTCTTCTTTCTTGCGGCCGAAACCCAGCCAGGAAAACAAACCTTTTGCCATCTAAAAAATACTCACTTCGTTGGCTGACTGCTAAGATAGCCGTCCCTTGGCGGGTCGGCATAAAAATGAACCGCCTTATACTACCACTTTATTTTCTGACGATGAAACGCGATGCCCAGAGTGAAATCCAGCCGTAGCAACCCGAGCAAGAGTCCCGCCCCGCAAGGAAAATCGGGCTTTGTAAGAATCATCAGCGGCCAGTGGCGAGGCCGCAAATTGCCGGTCAAGGATGTGGAGGGGCTCAGACCCACCACGGATCGCGTCAAGGAGACCATCTTCAACTGGCTGGCTCCCCACATCCGTGGCACCCGCTGCCTCGACCTGTTTGCCGGCAGTGGCGGACTGGGACTGGAGGCGCTGTCGCGCTATGCCGAACAAGTGACCCTGATCGAAATGGACAAAGGGGCCGCCGACCAGCTCAAGAAGAACCTGACCGCCCTCGGCAGCAGTCAGGGTCAGGTGATCCAGTCTGATGCGGTGAGCTGGCTGCAAGGCCCCGCCACTCCCTTCGATCTGGTGTTCCTCGATCCGCCGTTTCGCCGCGAGCTGCTGCCGCAAGTGTGCGAGCTGCTGGAGCAGCGCGGCTGGCTGGCACCGGCTGCCCTGATCTATCTGGAACGGGAAAAAGAGATGGTCGATCTGGCGCTGCCAGCCAGCTGGCAGTTGCTCAAGGACAAACAAGCAGGTCAGGTCTGCTATCAACTCTATCTGCGGGAGGTAAACAATGAAGCGAGTCTTTAATCTGCTGGCGATGGGGCTGGTACTGTTTTTCTGGTTTGGCGTGCTGGTGAGCCTGATTGCCCCGCTGCCGGGCAAACTCAACGGCTTTCTGCCGGTCTGCGGCGTGATCGTCGCGCTGCTTCACTGGCTGCAGGCCAGCATGATCAAGGCAGCTTGCAAACGCTACTTTGCGGTCACCAAAGCCGAGTTTGTCACTGTGTTGATCTTTGGCGTGTTTGGCATGGTCGACATTCGTCAGCGTCTGCAAGAGATCGTCAACGCCGCCCAGCGCGGCAATCTCTCCGGCAAACCATAAAAGAAAAGGGGACGGCGGTAGCCGTCCCCTAGAGTCGTGTCGTTCTGTCCGTAGAACTGCAATGCTCCCTGCAATCCCTGACGTTATCCTAATCCTTTGGAATATCCCCTTTCCAATCCGTTGGCGTGTCCTGCGGCGTTCCTAGCCTGGCAATTCATCCTGAACTGCTTCACTGTCTCCATCCTGGAGGTGTCCGTTGCCACGTCCTGTGGGGTTCCTTGCGTCTTCCTGACAGATAACCATCCGGGTTATCTCACTTCATCCTGAAGTATTCCTCTCGCATCCGGCGAGGTCCTGTTCATCCTGAAGAACGAGGGTCCGTTCGTTCTGCTCTCATCCTGAGAGTGTCCTGCCGCATCCCGCGGTGTTCCTTTATTCATCCGTGACGATAATCATCCTGACTATCGAGCTCATCCTGAGGTGTCCCTTGTCCACATCCTGCGGACTATTCCATCTTTATTCGCTGCCCTGCATCCTGCCGGACCAGCTCCGTCCTTGTGAGACCCATACTAAGGAAATGCGCACCCCGAACAAGTGCCATCCGATGATAAAGATCCGATACGGCTCCCATTTCAAAAAGCGAACTTAAAAACTAACCCTTTAATATCAGTACCTTATTTAGTTTCATAGGAAAGCTCGATCATTCTGGCATGGCTTCGCGTACGGTTCAAAGCGCCAGCCTCTTACAGTGGCTATGGCAGATCTCTTACACGGGGTTAGCCCTCAAAAACGGGGCCGGAAAACGGTTCAATCCTGTCGTTAAGACTTAAAAATTAGTTGAATAAATATGCTTAAAAAAACAGCAAAAAAAAGAGCCGAGACCAAGCTCGACTCTTCAATATTGCCATTTTTTAATCAGCTCAAGCGGTTGGCCGGATTGAGATAGGCCTTGCGCAGCGATTCCGGTGCCAGCACCTCCAGTTCACCGCCGATGTTGTTCAACCAGCTGCGAAACTCCGGGGTGTCCTGCACTTCAGTCTCCACCACCACGCTGCGCTTGTCATAGCGGGTCATGCGTGGATTGTTGCCGGGGATCTGGTTGTCCACCAGCGACTGGCTGTTGGCATCAATCCGGCCGACGAAGCGGATCGGGCCGCTCACATCCTGATAGCCCTGATCGCGGATCAGCTTCTGGATATTGAAATCCTTCGGCTGGGTAGCGCTGAAGTTGGTCAGCTCCACGTTTTTGATATGGTCAAACGGGATGCCGTAGACCTTGGGATCCAGCTCGGACAGGGTGCAGAGCAGGATCGGACCGTCCGGCTGATTGAGAATGCCAAGCGGGTTGATACGGTCGTAGCAGAGCCACACGGTGCGCTCTTTGATCACCCGCTGGATCTCGGCACTGAACTTGCGACCACGCCAGAGCGCATCGCGGATCAGGGTGCTGCGGCGGATCTCCGGGTTACCGGCAAACGGGCGCGGTGACTGGTGGACACTCTCCAGCCAGCGTTCAGCCAGTTCACTCTGGCTGTCGCGAATAACCTGGCTTGCCTTGTCGACCAGCGGGTTCAATTCGGTCAGTACGCTCGCCGGCAACAGTTGGCTCGCCTGATCACTCCAGGTTTTCAGGGCCACCGCCAGCGAAAGCGGCATGATATTGGCAAAGTCGTTGAGGCCGTGGCGCTCGAAGCACCAGCCATGGGGTTTGCTGCGCTCATCCGAGGTGAGGTCGAACAGTCCCATGCCGGACATCTCCTCCAGGTCCCGTTGCACGGTACGCAGACTGACGTGGATACCTTCCTCTTCCAGTTTTACCTGGAGTTGGCTGGCGGTCAGCTTGTAAGGGCGGTGCGGGATGCAACGCGCCAAGGTCAGTTGTCGTAACAGCTTCTTGCTCATGGTGCTTGCCTTCACTGGTTTAGCGTTGACTGTATGCTAGTCGTGACTTGCGACAGTCTATGTCGCAAGTTTTGCTGCGACAACTGTCGCCATTTTCATACAAAAAACACTAACCAATTAATTTTAAAGGACAATTCACACAAAAAAGGAGCCAGCAGAGGCTAAAATTAGCCAAAAAACCTTCAAATTAAAGTTCTATACTACGATTTATTGCCAGCATAAAACTCCGATTAATTAATTCATAACAGAATATGATTTCAGGGGAGGTGTAACCCTCCCCCCTTGCTCACATCAGCCATGACCAGGCTGACTTGGTGATGGCGGCACCGATCATGTATCCGAACACCGCCAGCGCCGCCACACCGGCCACCAGCTTCTGACCGCGGGCCGGGCGCTTGAGCGCCATGACACCCAGACCGATATAGAGCACCAGTGCAATCAGCTTGGCCATCAGCCAGGGTTGCTGACCTGGACTCAGCTGCAAGGTCACCGCCAGCAGCACGCCAAACAGCAGCAGGAAGGTGTCGTTGATATGGGGCAGGATCTTCAGCCACTTCTGCTGCAACCGATCGCTGCCGGCCAGCGCCAGACGCCAGCGATAGATAAAGAGCAGCAGACTGACCAGCGCCAGCGTCATATGCAGGTGTTTGAACATGGGGTAATAGGCAATCATTTTGCTTCCTTGTCGTCGTCGGGTAGCCCGCTGTTCCAGTTGTGGGCATGGATACGCTCCTGCCCCTCCTCATCGTCTTGCAACAGATCAGAGAGGATCTCCCGGTATTGCAGGCTCTTGTTGATATAAGTGTGTTCGTCGTCCAGATAGTTGACCTGCTCGCGCAACAGCCAGTTATCGTGCTGCTTGAAGGTCTGCCCCGCCCGCCAGGCCTGATTGGCCCGAAAACCGAGCTGAGTCAGCGCCTCCACCCCCAGATCGACTGCCGAACCCAGGGTTTCCCGGTGCACGCTCTCTACCCCGTGACGCAGGATCTCGTGGGCATGGGGTCGATCCAGCGCTCGCGCCAGGATCTTCAGGTGCGGGAAGTGCTTCTGCACCATCTCAATCACCGCCAGCGAGGTAGCCGGATCGTTGATGGAAAGCACCAGCAGCTTCGCCTTGTGCGCCCCTGCGGCATGAAGCAGATCGATCCGGCTGGCATCACCATAGAAGACCTGATAGCCATACTTGCGCAGCGTCTCTATCTGGCTGGCATCCTGTTCGAGGATGGTGGTGCCGATACCGTGACCATGCAGCAAGCGTCCCACGATCTGGCCGAAGCGGCCGAAACCCGCGATGATCACCGGATGCTCCACCAGCTCAGGTTGCTCATGCTGCGGTGCGTCGCTCTGGTTACGGTAATCGAACCAGGGCTGGATCACCCGATCGTTGAGGATCAGCAGCAACGGGGTCAGCGCCATCGAGAGCGCCACCACCAGTGTCAGCAGCGAGATGGTCTCACCGGGCAGCACCCGGTTCTGGGCGGCAAACGAAAATAGCACGAAGGCAAACTCGCCCCCTTGCGCCAGCGCCAGCGCAAAGGTCCAGCGTTGGCTCGGCGAGATGCGAATGGCAAAGCCGAGCGCCATCAGCACCAGCCATTTGAGCGCCATCAGGCCAACCACCAAGGTGGGAATGAGGAAGGGGTGCTCGGCAAACAGCCCGAAGTCGATCCCCGCCCCCACCGACATAAAGAAAAGGCCGAGCAGCAAGCCCTTGAACGGCTCAATGTCCGCTTCCAGCTCGTGGCGATATTCGCTGTCGGCCAGCACCACACCGGCGAGGAACGAGCCAAGAGCGGGGGAGAGCCCCACCGACTCCATCAGCACCGCGATGGCGATCACCAGCAGCAGAGCGGCGGCGACAAAGATCTCCCGCATATGGGACTGGGCGATGGCGCGAAACACCGGTCGCATCAGGTAGTGGCCACCCAGCACGATGCCGGAGATCGCCGCAACCACCAGCAGACCATGCTGCCAGCCCGCCAGTTCGGAACCGCCATTGCTGGCGACCGGCGCGATGGCCAGCAGCGGCAACAGCGCCAGGATCGGAATGACCGCAATATCCTGAAACAGCAGCACCGCAAAGGCGGATCGACCACTCTCGCTCTGCATCAGCTTGCGCTCCTGCAGGCTCTGCAACACGATGGCGGTGGAGGAGAGCGCCAGGATCAGGCCGATGGCCAGCCCCTGTTGCAGCGGCAGGCCGATGAGGTGCGCCACGCCAGTCAGCGCCGCCGTGGTAAGCAGTACCTGCAGACCGCCGGTGCCGAGGATCGGCCCCTTAAGCTGCCACAAGAGGGCCGGGCGCAATTCAAGACCGACCAGAAACAGCATCAGCACCACGCCAAACTCGGCGAAGTGCATCACATCCTTCTGTTCCCCCACCAGCCCCAGCAGGAAGGGGCCTATGATAATCCCCGCCAGCAGATAGCCGAGCACCGAGCCCAGCCCCCAGCGTTTGGCCAGCGGCACCGCGATAACGGCGGCAGAGAGATAGATAAAGGCATCAAACAGGATCCCGTGGCCCATCAGTCAGCCCTCCGAGTGAACATCTGGTCCGGCTCATGAGCTCGGCCAACAAGCTGCCCGTATTTCATGAGAGTACCTCCAGCAGATCGCGCAGATAGGGGTGCCCGGCCAGTTGCTGCGGGGTCAGCTGATCGTCACGCAGGGCACAAAGCAGCTGGCGATAATCCTGACCACAGCGGCGCAGGGCGGCGGGATCTTTGATCTTGTGAAAGGAGTGCAACACGAAAGGGGGCAGCCAGTTCATGCCGCACAAGGTGGCAGCCTGTTGAAATGGCAGCAAAAAGTCGAGCAGCGGTCGGCTGTTGTACCCCTCGCTGCAGTAGGACTCCGGCGCCCCGCCAGTGGTGATGGCACTCAGCCACTGCTTGCCCTTGAGGGCGTGCGCTTCGGGGCCGTAGGCGTAGCCATACTCCAGCACCAGATCCATCCACTCTTTCATGATGGCCGGGCAGGAGTACCAGTAAAACGGGTGCTGAAAGACGATGATGTCGTGCTCACAGAGCAGCGCCTGCTCCCGCTTCACATCGATGAACATGTCGGGATAGTGCTGATAGAGGTCGTGAACCGTGACCCCCTCCAGCCCCTCAATCGCCTGCAACAGCTGCTTGTTGGCCCGCGAGCTCTGCAGAGCGGGATGGGAAAAAATAACCAGAATGCGTTTCATGACCACATCACCCGAACAAAGCCTTGCTGTACAAGGCGCGGTAAACAGAAAAGGGGAGTCTGGGAAGCTGCATCGTAAAGGTGCACAGGAAAGCGACCTTATCAGGAAGCACCATAGCCTGCCAACTCGGGGATCAGCTCCCGCAGCGCCGGATTGAGGGTCTGGTGGGCGGGATAGCAGAGGCCGATCCGGCGAAACATCCGCGGCCCGCTCACCGGCAGGGTACAGAGCCCCGCCTCATCCTCCACCAGCCCGTCCGGCAGAAAACTGATGCCGACCCCCGCCAGCACCAGCGCCATCACCAGCCCCTTGCTCTCGGCCTTGGCCACCAGATTGAGGGTAAGGCGGTCACAGGCCAACAGGCCGATGGTCTGCTGATGGGCTTCGCAGGGCGGGCACTCAATAAAATCATAATGTTGCAGCTCGGCCAATTCGATCCTCCCGCGACTGGCCAGGGGATGGTCGACCGGCACGCAGAGCACGTAATCCTCCTCCCACAGCGGCAGGAAGATCTCGTCCTCCCGGCGCAGGGCATCGAGCGTCAAGCGGCAGTCGGCGGGCGTGGTGTAATCGGAGAGAGTGAGATCCAGCTGCGGCAACACGCTCTGTACTTGCTGCAACAGCCCGGCCACCCGGCGGCGACTCAAGTCCGGCATGATGGCGATATTGAGCCGCGCACGCGTCGCTTTCTGGCGAAACAGCTCCGGCAGACGGCGCGCCTCCTCCACCAGCTTGACCGCGTGGGGATAGAGATAGTGGGCCGGATCTTTCGCTACCACCCCCTTCTTGCCCCGGACAAACAGGCTGTCACCGAGCACCTCTTCCAGCTGGCGCAGCCCCGCCGAGAGGGAGGGCTGGCTGACGTGGCAGCGCTCGGCGGCGGCCGTGATGTTCTTCTCTTCATAGATGGCGATGAAGAAACGCAGCAATCTCAAGTCCAGCATAAGCCCAACCATAGTTTTTTCAGATGATAACCAGCGGAAAACAATATTTATCACTTATAGATGCAGTGACTATAGTGATTGGGTTCCGTGCTGGCCAGCCACCCGTTTGCTCAAACCGACTCTTGAATCAGAAGGAAAGACCCATGTCCAAATCTCTCGTCGTGATCACCGGCGCCTCCGCCGGGATTGGTGCCGCCATCGCCCGCGCCTTCTCTGCTGCCGGTCATCCGCTGCTGCTGCTGGCTCGCCGGGTCGAGCCGATGCAGGCACTGAATCTGCCCAATACCCTCTGCATCGGGGTCGATGTGACCGACACCGCCGCCATGAAGGCCGCCGTCCAGCAGGCGGAAACCCAATTCGGCCCGGTGGGCTGCATGGTCAACAACGCTGGCGTCATGCTGCTGGGTCAGGCTGACGTGCAGGATCCCGCCGAGTGGCAGCAGATGCTCAACATCAACGTGATGGGCGTGCTGAACGGCGTCCACGCAGTGCTGGCGGGCATGAAAGAGCGCCGCAGCGGCACCATCATCAACATCAGTTCCATCGCTGGTCGCAAGACCTTCCCGAACCATGCTGCCTACTGCGCCACCAAGTTCGCCGTACACGCCCTGACCGAGAACATTCGGGAAGAGGTGGCCGATGTGGGCGTGCGGATGGTGACCATTGCCCCGGGTGCGGTCGAGACCGAGCTGCTCAGCCATACCACTGACGAGAGCATCAAGGCCGGTTATCACGACTGGAAAGATCAGATGGGCGGCGTCATTGCGCCGGAAGTGATCGCCGAGGCGGTACTCTACGCCTGGAACCAGCCTGCCAACGTCTGCGTGCGCGAGATCGTGCTGGCGGCGACCCGTCAGCAACCTTAATCCGGGCTGACTGACACCATGGGGAGGGCTTGACCCTCCCCCGGGGCACAGGGTTACCATGTGCCCCTTGTTTTTTTCGAGTCATTCCATGGTTCTCACCCGTCGCCAACTCGCTCACGCCCGTCGCTGGCTCCCCTTGTGGAGTCTGGTGCTGGTGTTGATGTCGTTCGGCAGCCGGGCTGCAACCGACCTCTGTACCCTGACCACCCACTGCAGCCAGAGCGAGCGTACCCTGGAAAAAGCGATGCCCTGCGGCAGCTTTACCACCGCCCTCTCGATGACACTGGTAGGCAGCGACAGCCTGACGGTCGCCGTGCTGGAACCGGATACCCCCGAATTCACCTCCCCCTCTCTCTATATGCCGGAAGCGCCGCTGGAGCGGCTCGAACGCCCCCCTCGCACTCAGATCTGAAACTCATCCCGTATCGGGCATCTTTTCTTTAATCTGAGGTGAGTGATGTACAAACCCCTGTTACTGGCCATGCTGGCCAGTACCGTCAGCTTTTCGGCCCTCGCGGCCGAGAAGATGACCGTCTACAAATCCAAATATTGTGGCTGCTGCCAAAGCTGGAACGAGCACATGGCGCAGAATGGCTTCGAACTGGAGGTCATCGAGACCGAACAGCTCGGCGCAGTGAAGCAGCAATACGGTATCGCGCCGGAACTGGCCTCCTGCCACACCGGCGTGGTGAACGGCTATGTGATCGAGGGGCATGTACCGGCCGCCGATGTGCAGAAGCTGCTCAGGGAAAAACCGGCGATCCGCGGCCTGACCATTCCGGGCATGCCCCAGAGTGCGCCGGGCATGGATATTCCGGGCCAGCCCTATGAGGTACTGAGTATCAGCAACGAGGGCGCGACCAACAGCTGGTCGAGCTACCCCGGCTGACGAAAACTGGTCATGAGAGGGCACTCCCATATCATGTGAGGCACACCTGAGCGGACTTTTGCCGCTCATGGCCAGAAAGAGGGCCGCTATCGCGAGATAGCGGCTTTTTTTGATTACATTTCCTGCAATAACAAGGGATTGCTTGCAACGAATGGCGACAAGGGGCAGATTGAACACTTATTCATGGAGCCGATGCTCAGGTCTACCAACCCTTTCCAGCGCCAAGGATGCGACATGTTTACCTTTTCCCGAGGAGTTCTGCTGCTAGCCTTTCTGACACTCCTCCCCTGTTCTTATGCCAACGAAGAGCCCGCCATGCTGACAAGCGAACATCCAATCCAGCCGCCCGTGGCCGCCAAACATCCCCATACCCTGAAAAAGCACGGGGATACCCGCATCGACAACTACTACTGGCTGCGCGACGACCAGCGTCAGGCGCCGGAAGTCTTGCAATACCTCGAGGCCGAGAATGCCTACACAGAGGCCATGCTCAAACCGACCCAGCCGCTACGCGAACAGCTCTACAAGGAGATGGTCGCCCGCATCCCCCAGCAGGATGAGTCAGTCCCCTATGTGAAGAACGGCTACCGCTACCAGACCCGCTATGAGCCGGGCAAGGAGTACGGTATCTACTCCCGCACCAAGCTCGGCGAAGAGCAGGCAAGCCTGCTGCTCGACAGCAACCAGCGGGCTGATGGGCACGAGTTCTATGCCCTCGGCGCACTAGAGGTGAGCCGCAACAACCGCTGGCTGGCGGTAGCGGAAGATTTCCTCTCCCGCCGTCAGTACCAGATCCAGTTCCTCGATCTGGAGAGCGGCAAGTGGGCCACCGACAAACTGGAAAATACCTCCGGCAATCTGGTGTGGGCCAACGACAACAAGACCGTCTTCTACGTGCGCAAGCACCCGCAGACCCTGCTGCCCTATCAGGTCTATCGCCATGAGCTGGGCAACGATCCGGCCAAGGATCAGTTGGTCTACGAGGAGAAGGATGATTCCTTCTACGTCAGCCTCTATACCACCACCTCGGAAGATTTCATCGTCATCGCCCTCTCCAGCACCACCACCGGCGAAGCGCGACTGATCGATGCCAACGCGCCGAGCCAGTCGCCACGACTGTTCCTGCCCCGTCAGGTGGATCACGAATACAGCCTGGATCACTACCGCGGCCGCTTCTATGTGCGATCCAACAAGGACGGCAAGAACTTCGGTCTCTATGAGACCAAGGAGAGCCCTCTCGATCGCTGGAAGGCGGTGATTGCCCCCAATCCGGACGTGCTACTGGAGAGCTACGCCCTGTTCAAGGATTGGCTGGTGCTGGAAGAGCGCAGCAAGGGGCTGACCCGACTGCGCCAGATCAACTGGCAGAGCGGCGACGAGAAGGAGATTGCCTTCGACGATCCCGCCTATGTCACCTGGCTCGCCTACAACCCGGAGCCGGATACCAGCGCCCTGCGATATGGCTACTCCTCCATGACCACCCCCGCCTCCACCTATGAGCTGGATATGGCGAGCGGCAAGCGCACCCTGCTCAAGCAGCAGCCGGTAGCGGGCTTCAAGGCCGACCAGTACGCCAGCGAGCGCGTCTGGGTCACCGCCCGCGACGGCGTTTCGGTGCCGGTGTCGCTGGTCTATCGCAAGGACAAATTCAAGAAAGAGCACGCCGATTCGCCCAAGAATCCGCTGCTGGTCTATGGCTACGGCTCCTACGGCGCCAGCATGGATCCCGACTTCAGCAGCTCGCGCCTGAGCCTGCTGGACCGCGGCTTCGTCTACGCCATCGCCCATATCCGCGGTGGCGAAGAGCTGGGCCGCCACTGGTACGAAGATGGCAAGCTGCTGAAAAAGCAGAACACCTTCAATGACTTTATCGATGTCACCGAAGCGCTGGTCGCCCAGGGTTATGGCGCCAAGGATCAGGTCTACGCCATGGGCGGCAGTGCCGGTGGCCTGCTGATGGGGGCCGTCATCAACCAGGCACCCCAGCTCTATCGCGGCGTGGTAGCACAGGTGCCCTTCGTCGATGTGGTCACCAGCATGCTGGACGAGTCGATCCCCCTCACCACCGGGGAGTATGACGAGTGGGGCAACCCGAACCAGAAGCGCTACTACGACTACATGAAGAGCTACAGCCCCTACGATCAGGTCAAGGCGCAAGCCTACCCCAACCTGCTGGTCACCACCGGGCTGCACGACTCGCAAGTGCAGTATTGGGAGCCCGCCAAGTGGGTCGCCAAGCTGCGCGAGCTGAAGACGGATGATAACAAGTTGTTACTCAATACCGACATGGACGCCGGCCACGGCGGCAAGTCGGGCCGCTTCAAAGCCTACGAGGATATCGCGCTGGAGTACGCCTTTATCCTGGATCTGGCCACCCCGGCCAAGTGAGCCATCATGACCACGGCCCTTGCGTAGCAAGGGCCGCATAAGACACCCCCCATCACCCCCCCGCCCTGCCCGCCGAATTAATCCACGATCAAGAAATTGATGACCGACATCAAACTTTTCGATATTTAACGCTGCTTTTTTGCCGTTTTGTTTGATTTGTGTTGGTGTGATGTGCTTAATCGAAGTCGTTATCGCTTTTTATTTGGCCCCTCCGGGGCCAAATTATCTTCTGCTGGCAGGACGCCGGTTATCTCACCACAGGATGATGGTGGCTTTTTTTGGGAGGGGGTAACAGCCTGACCTTTCCTCGTACGAGGCCCTATCGGCAAGCCCGACGCAGAACGGAACTTGACCGCACATTCACCCGTGGAACGGGTGAGATAAATCAATGAAAAGGATGGAATAGATGAAAGGATTAACTTTGGCGTGCGCCCTGTCGGCAGCTCTGGTCGGTGTCTCATTCGGTGGTCCGGTGCAAGCGCAGGAGCGCTTCGTGACCATAGGGACCGGCGGTCAGACCGGTGTCTACTACGTGGCGGGCCAATCCATCTGCCGCTTCCTCAATCGCGGCGCCGCCGATCACCAGATCAAGTGCAATGCCCCGGCCAGTGGCGGTGGTGTTGCCAACGTCAACGGCATCCGCAGCGGTGAATTCAACTTCGGCATCATGCAATCCGACCACCAGTTCAAAGCGATGAAAGGGCTCCCCCCCTTCCAGGCCGAAGGGGCCATGGACGATATGCGCGCCGTCTTCTCCCTGCAGAGCGAGGTGTTCACCATCCTGGCTCGCCGCGATGCCAAGATCGCCAGCTTCGACGACCTGAAGGGCAAGCGCGTCAACATCGGCAACCCGGGCTCCGGCCAGCGTGACACCATGGAAGAGATCATGGCGGTCAAAGGCTGGAAGAAGGGTGACTTCGGTCTGGTCTCCGAGCTGAAACCGGCCGAACAGGCCTCCGCCCTCGGTGACAACAACATCGACGCCATGAGCTACTTCGTAGGTCACCCGAACGGTGCCATTCAGGAAGCCTCCACCACCACCGATGCGGTACTGGTACCTGTGACCGGCGCCGAGATCGACAAGCTGCTGGCCGAGAAAAGCTACTACAGCAAGGCCGAGATCCCGGGCGGCATCTACAAGGGCAGCGACAAGCCCACCCCCTCCATCGGTGGCAAAGCGGTGCTCTCCACCAGCGCCAAAACCGATCCGGAAGTGGTCTATCAGCTGGTCAAATCTGTGTTCGACAACCTGGATCGCTTCAAGCGCCTGCACCCTGCCTTTGCCGACCTGAAAGAGGCTGACATGATCAAGGTGGGCCTCTCTGCACCACTGCATGAAGGGGCTGCCCGCTACTACAAAGAGCGCGGCTGGATCTGATTGCAGGCCCCGGGGCCTTTGTCACTCTCTTCGACGCCCGTCTGCCGCCTGATTGCGGGGGCGGGTGTCGCTCTTGTTGTACTCGTTGGCACAAATTAACCCTATGCAAGATAAAGAACTCTCTACCGAGGAGCTGATCGCTCAGGATGTGGGTGCTCGCCTGCCGTTAGGCCCGCTGGGCTGGATCATCACAGCCCTGGCACTGGCCTGGTCGCTGTTTCAGCTCTGGATCGCCTCACCACTCCCCTTCATGGTGGGGTTTGGCGTACTCAATGACACCGAAACCCGCTCCATTCACCTCACCTTTGCCCTGTTGCTGGCTTTTCTGGTGTTCCCGGCATTTCGATCCTCGCCGCGAGATCGGGTCCCCCTCGGCGATATCGCCCTCGGCCTGATCGCTGCTGGCGCCGCTTCTTACCTGTTCGTGATGTACGAAGCGCTGGCCCTGCGTCCCGGCACCCTCACCACCGCCGATCTGGTGACCGCCTGCATCGGCCTCCCGCTGCTGCTGGAAGCGGCGCGTCGCGCGCTGGGGCCGGCACTGGCGGTCATCGCCATCGTCTTTCTGGTCTACAGCCTGGCGGGCCCCTGGATGCCGGGGCTGCTGGCGCACCGCGGGGTGAGCTTCACCGCGCTGGCCAACCATCAGTGGATCACCACCGAAGGGGTGTTCGGCATCGCCCTTGGCGTCTCCACCAGCTTCGTGTTCCTGTTCGTGCTGTTTGGCGCCCTGCTGGAGCGTGCCGGTGCCGGTCACTACTTTATCCAGCTCGCCTTCAGCCTGCTCGGCCACCTGCGCGGCGGCCCGGCCAAGGCAGCAGTGGTCGCCTCCGGCCTGACCGGTCTGATTTCCGGCTCGTCGATTGCCAACGTGGTGACCACCGGCACCTTCACCATTCCGATGATGAAGAAGGTGGGCTTCAGTTCAGAGAAAGCGGGGGCGGTCGAGGTGGCCTCCTCGGTCAACGGCCAGATCATGCCGCCGGTGATGGGGGCGGCCGCCTTCCTGATGGTGGAGTATGTGGGCATCCCCTATGTGGAGATCATCAAGCACGCCTTCCTGCCTGCCACCATCTCCTACATCGCGCTGCTCTACATCGTCCATCTGGAAGCGCTGAAACTGGGCATGCAGCCCATCGGCAACCATCAACCCAAACCCTGGCTGCACCGCCTGACCGGCTTTGCCTTTGGCGCGGCCCTCATCAGCGGCCTGTCGCTGGCGGTCTACTATGGCCTCGGCTGGCTCAAGCCTGTGCTGGGTGACTACGCCCTGCCGGGGATCAGTCTGCTGCTGGCGCTAGCCTATCTGGGGCTGCTGAAGATCGCCGCCAACAACGAACCGCTGGCAGCAGAAGATCCCGACAAGCCGCTCACCGAGCTGCCCGATACCCGTGCCGTGCTGCTCTCCGGCCTGCACTTCATGCTGCCGGTGGTAGTACTGGTGTGGTGCCTGATGGTGGAGCGCCTCTCGCCGGGGCTGTCAGCCTTCTGGGGCACCGTGATGCTGGTGATCATCCTGCTGACCCAGCGCCCGCTGCTCAACTGGCTGCGCCAGGACGGCAAGCATGACTACGGCACCGTCGCTGACGGCGTGGTGGATCTGCGGGAAGGGCTGGTTGCCGGTGCCCGCAACATGATCGGTATCGGCATTGCCACCGCCACCGCGGGGATTATCGTGGGTGCGGTCTCCCAGACCGGGGTTGGTCTGGTGCTGGCTGATCTGGTGGAGTTCCTCTCCATGGGTAACCTGCTGCTGATGCTGCTGCTCACCGCCCTGCTGAGCCTGATCCTCGGCATGGGGCTGCCCACCACCGCCAACTACATCGTCGTCTCCAGCCTGCTGGCACCGGTAGTAGTGACGCTGGGGCAGCAGAACGGGCTGATCGTGCCGCTTATCGCGGTGCACCTGTTTGTCTTCTACTTCGGCATCATGGCCGATGTGACGCCGCCGGTGGGGCTGGCCTCCTTCGCGGCTGCAGCCGTCTCCAAGGGCGATCCCATCAAGACCGGGATCACGGCGTTTTACTACAGCCTGCGTACCGCGGCGTTGCCGTTCCTGTTTATCTTCAACACCGATCTGCTGCTGATCGACGTGGACTTCGCCCACGGGGTGCTGATCTTCATCGTGGCGACCATCGCCATGCTGATCTTCGCCGCCGCCACTCAGGGCTGGTTCCTGGTGAAGAGCCGCTGGTACGAGAGCGTGCTGCTGTTGCTGGTCGCCTTCACCCTGTTCCGCCCGGGTTTCTGGATGGACAGGCTCCACGATCCCTATCGGGTTACCCCATCTGCCGAGTTGGCGAAAACATTGGGCGAGGTGGAGGCGGAGAGCACCCTGCGGCTGCGGATCCTCGGTGAAGATGCAGTGGGCAAGCCACGCAAGTTCACCCTGCTGGTCGCCGTACCGGATGGGGAAAATGGCGAGGAGCGGCTGGCCAATCTGGGGCTGAGCCTCTATGAGCAGGATGGCAAGACGCTGATCGACAACGTCGCCTTTGGCAGCCCGGCCGCCACCATGGGGCTGGAGTTCGATCAGGAGATCCTCACCGTCAAGGCGCCGACCGAGCGCTGGACCAAGGAGTGGATGTGGATCCCGGGCTTCCTGCTGTTTGGGGTGATCGTCTGGCTGCAGCGTCGCCGCAACGTCAAGGCCGGTTAATCCACCGAACAGATAAGACCGAGGGCCGCCAGTGCGGCCCTCTTTTTATTGCGTTGCCATCGTTGCGGATGCCTTGTAATGGGCGACCGTCATGGAAAACGTTAAACGGTGGCGAGCGGCCAAAAAAAGTGGGGTGACATATCCATGTCACCCCCTCGCAAATAGCATGTTCCATATTGGAGTCCGGCCACGCCGGGTCTCTGTTTCACTTTCCGATAGTTCGCGACCCATCTGAAGTGCGCGCCAATTGCAGCGATGCAACTGGCCAGCAACCCGTTACAACCTTCGTCCACACGGCAGACAAGCCGCCGTGTTTGTCCTTGCAACTGAAATATTACGCATAAAAACAAAATAAAAAACGTTTTTATGGCCATTCCATTCACATAAGAGTACAAAAAACAGCCTTATCATCACAACTAAATTGTTATAAAACAGCCAGATAGCTTCTCAGATAGTTATTCACCCGCAAGGGTCGTCTGCAATGGCTTACAAGGCTTTGCGAGATCTCGCACAAAAAATGGCCGCCTCACAGCCAGCGACGCAGTGGCAACCAGTCACTCAGGCGGGCCATCAGCCGCCTTGACCACCCCTCGGGTTGGCGTGGCGATCCACCCGTCTGCTCCTGCCAGCGAGCCAACCAATCTCGCAGCGCCTCGCAAATTGGCGGGCAGTGCAGATGCAGCATCAGCTCGGTATTGAGAAAGAGTGAACGGGGATCGAGGTTGAGGCTGCCAAACAGCGCCCGCTCCTCCCCCAGCAGGATCAGCTTGGCGTGCAGGCTGCCGTGGCCATGGTCAAACTCGGCGACCCGGATCCCCTGACGTTGCAACCAGCCGAGATAGCGCTGATAGGCGCCATAGACCAGCGGTACATCGGTGCTGGCCAGCGAGTTGGTGAGAATGTCGATGGCTACTCCCTGCTGGCGTAGCCGCGCCAGGCGGTGCCGAAATCCGCGGGTGAGGATGAGGTAAGGGGTCACCAACCCCAGCGAGCGGGGATTGTCAGCCAGCAGACGCCAGAGCTGACGAGCGGTGGTGGGGCGGGAGATAAGCCCCTTGCCGGGATGGTCGAACCACACCTCGGCCCGTCCCTCATACCACTGCAGCGGCACGTCAGCCTCATCAAACAGCTCCGCGGGCAGATCGTAGACCCTTGCCACCGCCGGATCCATCATGGTGAGCAGGAAGTCGTTGACCACCTCTATTTCGGCGGGCAGCAGCTCGCGGCGCAGCAGATGGCGGATGGGGTGGCTCCAGCGGCTGTGCCAGAACTGTTCGAACCCCTGTGCCATCTGCTGGCACAGGCCACCCTGGCAGGCGAGATCGAGATCCACGAAGGGGGCTTGCGGATCCAGACCGAAGTAGCGATCGCCGATATTGCGCCCACCAATCAGCGCCAGCTTGCCATCCACCAGCAACAGCTTGTTGTGCATCCGGTGGTTGATACGGCGAAAGCTGAGCAACCCCTCCAGCAGCAGTGCCAGCGGGCGCCAGCCCCGCAGCCAGAAGGGGTTGAACAGCCGCACCTCGATCCCCGGGTAGTGAGCCACCATCTCCAGAAAGCGGTTGTCACCGGCATAGAGATCATCCACCAGCAGCTGAACCTTGACGCCGCGCCGGGCGGCATGGAGCAGCTCGCTCAGCAGCAGCTTGCCGCTGCTGTCCTCCTCCCAGCTGTAGTACTGCGCCTGGATCCGCTCACGGGCATGGCGGATCCAGTGGCAGCGCACCTTGAGTGCCAGCAGGGGATCGTCGATCAGGGCAAAGGATCCGGGGATCATGGTGTCATCCTGCTGTCATGGCCGGGTGTCATAACGCTGGCGAGCCTCGTCAGATATTCAAAAGGAGTTGCTGATGGAACTGCATGATACCCCGATGTTGCGCTATCTGGGCCAGCTCAGCCAGCCAGATCTCATACCGGCCACCGGCCCCGCCCACTGGTTCCTGCAACACAGGGACGGCGGCTGGCAGTTGCCGACCGTGCAGGCGACCCTGCCGGTCAACCGGCTCAGGGCCGAGCCGCTTCGATAGCGGCAGCCTTGCCCTCGATCTGGGGCAGGCTGAAACGATAGGCCACGTAGTACTTGTAGATGGTGCCGACATAGTTGATCGGCCCCTGCCCGACTTCGTTGGCCACCAGCTGATCCACGTTGCCAAACCAGACATTGGGATCGAGCCCCAGCTTCTCTGCCTTGCCCCGCAGCGCCTGCACCCGGTTCGGCCCCGCGTTGTAGGCAGCGAGGGCAAACAGGTGGCGGTTGAGCCGATCCAGCTTGGGATCATTGAAGTAGGTATCGAGGATCAACCGCATGTAGCGGCAGGCGGCCTCCACATTGCCCTCAAGGGTGGTCAGCTTGGCGCCATTGATGCCGACCTCCCGCCCCGTGCTGGGCAGCAGCTGCATGATGCCCACAGCCCCCTTGTGCGAGCGCACCTTGGGGTTGAGGCCGGACTCCTTGTAGCCGAGCGCCGCCAGCATCAGCCAGTCGAGATCGTATTTATTGGCGTGCAGCTCCAGCACCTTGCGAATGGTCGCCAGTCGCCCCATAGGATCCGGCGCCAATATATTGCTCATCTGATCACTGTGAACCAGCAACCGGCGCAGAGTCATGTCGCTATAAAGGCTGTTGCGGCTGGCACTCGCCAGATAGCCGTTGACCGCCTTGAGCAACTCGGGGCTGTTCTTGCGCAGTGCCCAGGCACTGGTGCCGTTGCTGCGCAGCGGCACCAGCTTGTGGGCCTTGAGGCCGGAGATCATGCCCCCCAGCCAGATCCGTCCCTTGTAGCTATCGGTCACCGTCAACGGGATGATGCCTGCGGCCACCATCTCCAGCAGATCGCCATCCTGCAGGTATTCGGGTACCGTCTCGATATAGACGGGGGGCAGCCCCAACTCGCGAAACAGCCAGTTGAGCTGGCGCAGACTCTCGTAGTAGCTGGAGCTGGCCCGCACCCAGACCCGACGGCCGGAGAGCTGGGTAATGCGGTTGAAGGCGGGCAGACTATTCTGGCTCACCACCCACTCTTCGATAGAGGAGATAAGCGGCCGGGAGAAGGCCACCTGCTCGCGCCGGGTCGGGGTCACCGTCATGGTCGCCGCCACCAGATCGCCGCGCCCCTCCGCCAGATAGTCCAGCAGCTTGTCCTGCCGCACCGGGATGTAGACCACCTTGAGCTTGACCTTCTCTTTGGCGAGATAGGTCTTGTTCAGCCAGCGCTCGAACCCTTGCAGCTGGTTGACCAGAATGCCGTACTGGGAGCCACGATCGAGAAAATAGAAGCCGCGCTCATAGACCACCAGGGCCCTGAGTTCGCGCTTTTGCAGAATGCTGTCGAGATCCCCGGGTTGGGGCAGACGCTGTGGCTTGAGATCAGCCGCCAGCAGGGGAAGAGAACAAAGGGCCAGTAGAGCCCAGATCCAGCGCCGCATCATGATGTGCTCACCTTCTGCAGCGCGATATCGGCTATTTGCCCACAAGAGAAACCGCTATAGAAGGTAGGTGTTACGGCAGAGATCCATCGCTGCGTCATCATATTTACGCCTTCTGTTGGCCGACTCGCGCCGGGCAAAAACGTCTGCGGGATAGAGTAACTATAGAACGCCGACCCACAGCAGAAGGGTCAACACGGCAGGCAAACCCTGCCGCGTTATCAGACCACTCAGATAGAGCGAGCCCGCATTTCGAAAATCAGTTTTTCAGCGGTACAGGTGAATTGCAGGCGGGCTTTCAGGATCACGCCGTTGGCGCCCTGGGTCAGTTCGCTGCTCACTTGAGCTTCGGCAGTGACCTGCTTGGCCAGTGCTTCATAGGCAGCCAGCTTGGTGCGGGCATCCGCCTCGGCAGCGGCTTCAATCACCAGATCCATCACATCGTCGCCTTCGCCGATGATGGTGCCGATCTCGGCAAAACAGCCACAGCTGTCACAGGTTTCGTTCAGTTCAACTTTCTCGTCTACAGACATTTTCTACTCCTACTGCTTATTTCGGATGATTTGCGTCGTCGCGCATCGCCTTGCGAAAATCTTTGATAGCGGTTCCCAGATCCTCACCTGCACTGGCCAGACGCTTGCTGCCGAAGACCAGCACGACAACCAGCAAGAGGATCAACATATGCCAGATATGAATTCCACCGAGTCCCATAGGGATACTCCCTCACAAAGAGATATCTGTTACTTATATCAAAATAGAACGCTGGGATTGTTGGGCAAAATCAAGGCGGGTGCAAGCGGGCAAATAAATCAGAGCCAAAAAATAGGGCGACCCTGAGGTCGCCATATTAAGTGTGCTACGTGTCCCCTCAACCGCTACATCCTGTACCAGTGGTTCATGCGAACCTGAGACCACTTGAGGATAAGGTCGCCAAGATATGAAAACAAATGGTATAAATTCATCTTAGAATTGAAAAGGATTCATATCATGCTACTGGAACAACTGGGTCGCATCGACCTCAACTTGCTAATCATCCTGCAAGTGCTGCTGGAAGAGCGCAATGGCAGCAAGGCCGCCCGCCGCCTCCATCTGAGTCAGTCAGCCGTCAGCAAGGCGCTCGGTCGCCTGCGCGATACCTTTGATGATCCCCTCTTTATCCGCTCCGCCTACGGGTTGGAACCTACCGGCCGCGCGCTGGCGCTGCAACAGCAGCTGCAACCCATTCTGTTGTCGCTCGACAACCTGATCCAGCCGCCAGAGTTCGACCCCGCCAGCTCAGAGCGGGAGTTCGTCATCGCCAGCATGGACAGCGCCTTCACCCTGTTTGCTCCGCTCTATCTGAGCGAGCTGAAACAGCAGGCGCCGCACATCCGTCTGCGTTATGAAGAGTGGACCGAAACCAGCCTGACCGAGATGAGCCAAGGGCAGGTGGATATCGCCTTCGCGGTGCGGGAGAACTGTATCAACTCGGATTACCGGCTCGACACCCTGCCCGGCAGTATCTGCCAGCGCCTGCTGGCCATCGACGATCTCACCTGCCTGGTGCAGCAACACCACCCCGCCCTGCGAGAGCCCAACTGGAATCTCGATCACTACCTCAGCTATCCCCATGTGCAGACTTACTGCGAGGGGCGGGATCGCTGGATGCTGGATCACAAGCTGGCAGAGCAGGATCTCTACCGGCGCATCGAGGCCACGGTCCCCTCGTTCGAGGCGGCGCTGCGGATCGGCATGCACTCCGATATGATCGTGACCCTCTCCAAACTCTATGCCCGCCATGCCACCCAGGTCTATCCGCTGTTGCAGCTGCCGCTGCCCCTTGAACTGGATAGCATCTCCCACCTGCTGATCTGGCATCAGCGCCATAGCGAGGATCCGGGCCACCGCTGGCTGCGGGAGACCCTGCTCGCCTTGATCATGAGCAAGCTGGAACCCACTGCTGTCGAACACGCCTGACCACAGGGTCTGCTTATCGCAGGCAGCAAAACGGGGCTCTCTGGCGGCCCCGTTCTCTCTATTTGAAGCTGTTGGTCGGTCAGTTCTGACCGGTGACCGCCAGGTAGTGGTGCACACCATCGAGCAGCATCTGCACCGAGATCATCACCAGCAGCATCCCCATCAACCGCTCCACCGCAGTGAGTCCACGCTCACCCAGCAACTTGTTGAATACCTCGTAGAACATCAGGATCACCGCGCTGGCAGCCCAAGCCATAAAGAGCGCCAGCGACCAGTCCACCATCCGGGTCGGCTCCTGATTGGCCAGCAACATCAAAGAGGCGAGGATCGAGGGGCCAGCAATCATCGGGATCGCCATCGGCACCAGGAAGGGCTCCTCGCCAGCAGCCAGTCCGGTCACGCCCCCTTCACTGGGGAAGATCATCTTGATGGCGATCAGGAACAGGATGATGCCGCCCGCGATGCTGACTGCCTCCTGCCGCAGGTTGAGGAACCCGAGGATCTGCTGACCGACAAACAGGAACAGCATCATGATGGCTAACGAGAAGAGCAGTTCGCGGATCATCACCTTGCGCCGCCGCTTGGGATCGATATGACGCAGGATGGAGAGGAAGACCGGCAAGTTGCCCAGCGGATCCATGATCAGAAACAGCATGACTGCGGCAGAAAAAGTATCCATACAACGCCCTGATTACGCCTTGAATAGGGAAAAGAGAAGGGGCGAAATATAACAAATGGCGCGCAGTTCAGCGAGCGCCATGATGCGCTCGCCAAGGGGTTAGCCGTGGTGGCAGATCTTGTCGGCATGGGTCTGGAAACCGTCGGCCGAGTCAATGAACTTGCCGCGGGCGGCCAGAAAATCGATCAGCGCTTCGGCATCCATCTCGCGGGCGCTGCAGGTATGAAAACGGGCATCAGCCCCGAACCGCTCCGTCATCGCCTGCTTGAGACTGGCACGGGTAAATTGCCCTCCCGTTGCCAGCATCATCTCCATCACTTCGTGACCATGTACCGATTGCGACATCTCTCACCTCAATAATAAACATATTTAATGTCTATTAAATCCTGCCCTGTTCTGAGGGATCTTGATATAGGCCAATAAATTGCGCATTACCTGACCAAGGGAGTAGTCACCATCTCCGCTTTGTCGATAATGTGGCAACCCGCCACAGGGATCGCTACACTGGCGCCCCTTTTTGACCATCGCAGACAATGTATAAGGATATTGGCGTCATGCAGTTCCATGGAGAGGCTTTCAAACCCTGGCAGATCTGGACCCGCCGCCCCCTCTGGCTCAAAACCCTGATCGGCATGCTGACAGGGGTTGCCCTCGGCGTCAGTTTTGAAGCACAGGCACTGCTGCTCAAGCCCCTTGGCGTCTTGTTCGTCAATACCATCCAGATGCTGATGGTGCCCCTCATCTTCTGCTCGGTCATTGCCGGTCTCACCTCCCTGCTCAAGGGCAAGGGGCTGGATCGCATCGGCAGCAAGGCGATATGCCTCTACTTCTGCTCGACCGCCATCGCCATCTGTATCGGCCTGATGATGGGCTGGCTGCTGGAGCCCGGCATGGGCGCCGACATGGGCCCCTATGAGCGGATCGGCATGTCGGAACCACCCACCCTGGCCAGCGTGCTGAGCCATCTGGTGCCCAGCAACCCGGTACAGGCGATGGTGGATGGCAAGATCCTGCAAGTGATCGTCTTTGCGGTGGCGCTGGCGGTCGCCCTCAACGCCAGCGGTCGCCGTGGCCGGCCCGCCATCCTCTTCTTCACCTCACTGGCGGAAGGGATGTTCAAGCTGACCCAGATGGTGATGGCGCTCGCCCCTTACGGTGTCTGCGCCCTGATGGCCTGGATGACCGGCAAGTATGGCCTCGACCTGCTGTTGCCGCTGCTCAAGGTGATCGGTGCGGTCTACCTCGGCTGCCTGCTGCACGTGCTCGGGGTC
This sequence comes from Aeromonas finlandensis, assembly GCF_000764645.1. Classification (GTDB taxonomy): domain Bacteria; phylum Pseudomonadota; class Gammaproteobacteria; order Enterobacterales; family Aeromonadaceae; genus Aeromonas; species Aeromonas finlandensis. The sequence continues at coordinate 8,261 of NZ_JRGK01000268.1, read as the reverse complement.
TACAGCACCCTGCTGCTTCTGCTGGCTCGGCTCAATCCGCTGCACTACTTCAAAAGCATCGTCGATGCCCAGGCCGTGGCCTTTACCAGCAGCTCCAGCAGCAGCACCCTGCCCATCAGCCTGGCCTGCGCCGAGAAGCGGCTGGGGGTCTCCCCCTCCATCACCGCCAAGGTGCTGCCCATCGGCGCCACCATCAACATGGATGGCACCGCCCTCTATCAGGGAGTCACTGCGCTGTTCGTGGCTCAGGCATTCGGGGTGGATCTGCACATGGTGGATTATCTGACCATCATCAGCATCGCCACCTTGGCCAGTATCGGCACCGCAGGCACTCCTGGCACCGGGCTGATGATGCTGACCCTGACGCTGACGGCGGTCGGTTTGCCACTGGAAGGGGTGGCACTGATTGCGGGCATTGACCGGATCCTCGACATGGCGCGCACCACGGTCAATGTTTCGGGGGATATTCTGGTGTCAGTACTGATCGCCCGCAGCGAAAAGGAGCTGGATCTGGCGATCTATCACGATGCCAGCGCAGGGGAAGATATCGAGTTCCCGTTGCGCTAGCGAAAGATCAGCTGTCGTGGGGATCGTGATGACAGCGCCAGCAGACGTCGAAGTTGGCGCCGTTCTCCTCCCCGCACTGGCCACACAGCCAGCCATTGCCCTGACGCTGCTGATAGCGCTCGATCACCCGTCCCGCCTTGCTGCGGTCCTCGGCCCGTACCATCAGGGTCACCTGCAACATATCGACCGGCAGCTCGCCAAACGCCCCTGACAAGCCATCGCCATTGAGGCGCACCGCCACCCCTTCCGCCTCCAACGCGCCTTTCAGGGCATGGGCCTCCAGAGTGTGAGAAGCGCGATAGAGATTGATCCAGTTATCCATAGCTCCCCCTTACAACAGCCTGTCGATGCCGAACTCGGCGCCATTTTCTACCATGAAATCGATGAAAGCACGCAGCTTGCGCGGCATCAGTTGCCGCTCCGGAAACAAAAGATAGATGGGCACTCGGGGCTGCTGCCACTCCGGCAGCAAGGCCACCAACTCGCCGCTGGCCAGCTCATCCTGACAGAGCATAGCGGGTAACGAAGCCACCCCCAGCCCCGCCTTCGCCGCCTCGCGAGCACAAGTAATGTTATTGACCCGGAAGCGAGAAGGCGGATCAACCAGCACCTCTCTACCATCCAGCTCGAAGCACCAGTGGGAGGCGAGAAAACTGCCGCTGACCTCAACCCGTTCATGCCGAGCCAGATCCTCCGGCTGCTTGATTGCCGGGCTACGCGCCAGATAAGCGGGGCTGGCACAGAGCAGCCGTCCGGTACTCCAGAGGCGGCGTGCCGCCAGATTGGAGTCGCTCATGTCACCAATCCGCACCACCGCATCCAGCCCTTCACTGATGGGGTCCACCACCCGGTTGGTGAGCTCCAGCTCCACCTGCAAACCGGGATAGGCCTGCAAGAATTTGGCGACCAGCCGCCCGACCACCAGTTGCCCCGTCTCGATGGGCACCGCCAGTTTGAGGGTGCCGGTCACCTCCTGCTGGCTGGCGCTCAGCATCAGCTCGGCTTCGGTCAGGGCATCGACCGCCTTGCTGCAGTGCAGATAGTACTGCTCCCCCTCCTCGGTCAGGGTGAGCTGACGGGTGGAGCGGTAGAGCAGCCGCACCCCGAGCCGCTGTTCCAGCTCGGCGATACGACGACTGACCATCGCTTTGGTCATTCCCAGCTCTTGGGCGGCGGCAGTAAACGAGCCTTTATCGACAATACGTACCAGAATTAACGCGGCATTGAGATCCATTGTTGCACCAGTGAAACTGTATATCTCGTAAATCAATACTAATCGAAACAGTTAGCCAGTGTTAGCCTGCCCGCCTTAAGTTCAGGAACCACAAAAATGAGTCAACATAAAAAAATCCCGCTACTGGCAGCCATGATATTGGCGCTGCTCGGTCTGCTGTTCGCCGGTTACTGGTATCTTCACGGCCGCTATTTTGAGAGCACCGACAACGCCTATCTCCAGAGTGAAGTGACCGGGATCAGCTCCAAGCTGCCCGGCTATATCAGCGAAGTGCTGGTCACCGATAACCAGCCGGTCAAGGCTGGCCAGCTGATCGCCCGTCTCGATGATCGCGAATACAGGACCAAGGTCGCGGAGGCCGAAGCCGACCTGCACCTCAATCAGGCAACGGCCGAAAATCTGGCGGCCACCCGCACCCAACAACTGAGTCTGATCCAGCAGGCCGAGGCCAAGGTCGTCTCTGCCAGCGCCGAACAGCTGCGCGCCAGCCAGCAGGTCAACCGGATCAGCCAGCTCAACCAGCGCCACTACAGCTCGCAAGACAGTCTGGACGAGGTGCGTGCCGGTCTGCAGGTCAATCAGGCGCAAGCCCAGGAGGCCAAAGCCGCCCTGCAGGCTGCCCGTGAACGGCTGCTGGTACTGGATGCCGAGCGCAAGCAGAACCAGGCCAAGCTGGCATTGAGCGAAGCACAACTGGAGCAGGCCAAGCTGGAGCTCGGCTACACCGAACTGCGGGCACCCGCCGATGGCATCATCGGCAAGCGCAGCCTGCGGGAAGGGCTCTACGTCCAGTCCGGCATGCAGGTCGCCAGCCTGGTGCCGCTGCAACAGGTGTGGGTCGAGGCCAACTTCAAGGAGACCCAGCTCGCCCATATGCAGCCGGGCCAGAAGGTCGAAGTGGTGCTGGATGCCTACCCGGATCAACCGGTCGAGGGGATCATCGACAGCCTGGCTCCGGCGACCGGCGCCAAGTTCGCCCTGCTGCCGCCGGAGAATGCCACCGGCAACTTCACCAAAATCGTGCAGCGGGTGCCGGTCAAGATCCGCATCCCCGAGCCGGGCCCGCTGGCTGGCAAGCTGCTGCCGGGCCTCTCCAGCGAGGTGATCGTGGATACCCGTACTCCTGAACCCGTGGTTGCCGCCAACTGATGGAACCCATTCCACGTCGCAACTGGATCGCAGTCATGGGGGGCCTTATCGGCGCCTTCATGGCCATCCTCGATATCCAGATCACCAATGCCTCCCTGAAGGACATTCAGGGGGCGCTCTCTGCCACCCTGAGCGAAAGCTCCTGGATCTCCACCTCCTATCTGGTAGCGGAGATGATCGCCATCCCCCTGAGCGGCTGGTTGAGCCGGGGGCTGAGCGTGCGCCGCTACCTGCTGTGGACCACCGGCGCCTTTATCGTCGCCTCCGTGCTCTGCTCGTTCAGCTGGAACCTCACCAGCATGATCGTCTTCCGGGCGCTGCAGGGCTTCACCGGCGGGGCACTGATCCCGATGGCCTTCTCCCTCATCGTCACCCTGTTGCCGCTACAGAAGCGGGCCACCGGCATGGCGCTGTTTGGCCTCTGTGCCACCTTCGCTCCCGCCATCGGCCCGACCCTCGGCGGCTGGCTCACCGAGCAGATGTCGTGGCACTACATCTTCTATCTCAACGTGCCGCCGGGACTGCTGGTGATGGCCATGCTGGCCCATGGACTGGACAAAAAGCCGGTGGACTGGGCCGTGATCAAGCGGGTGGATCTCATCGGCATCGTCACCATGGCACTCGGCCTCGGCTTGCTGGAGGTAGTACTGGAGGAGGGCAACCGGGAGGACTGGTTCGGCTCAAGCTTCATCGTGCGACTGGCGGTCATTTCGGTGGTGGCGCTGGTGTTCTTTGTCATCAGCCAGCTGATCCGCCGTCACCCGCTGGTCAATCTGCGGCTGCTGCACAACCCGCGCTTCGCGCTGGCCTGCTTCGCCTATCTGATCCTCGGCATGGCGCTGATGGGTTCCATCTATGTGCTGCCGCTCTACATGACCCAGATCCATAACTACAACGCGCTGGAAATCGGCGAGGTGCTGATGTGGATGGGGCTGCCGCAACTGCTGGTGCTGCCACTGGTGCCCAGGCTGACCCACAAGATAGACCCGCGCTATCTGGTGAGCTTTGGCTTTCTGATCTTCGCCGTCAGCTGTTTTATGAACGTCAACATGAGTGCCGACTACGCCGGGCCGCAACTGATCCAGTCGCTGATCGTGCGGGCGCTGGGGCAGCCCTTCATCATGGTACCACTCTCCCTGGTCGCCACCGCCAGTCTGAGCCACGACGAGATCCCCTCCTCCTCAACCCTGCTCAACGTGCTGCGCAACCTCGGCGGCGCGTTCGGTATCGCCATCATCGCGACCCTGCTCGACAACGATACCCGCACCCATGCACTGCAGATCGGCAGCACTCTGGCCGCCAGCAGTATCGAAGGGCAGAGCTACCTGCTACAACTGGCCCAGAGCATGATGGCGCAGGGCTCAGGCCCCGAGATTGCCCAGCAGCAAGCGCGGGCCATACTGGCCAACACCATCAACCGGGAAGCGGCCATCATGGCCTACAACCAGGTGTTCTACATCATGGGGATCTTCCTGCTGATCGCCAGCGGCCTGATGCTGTTGCTCAAATCCCCCGCCCCACAGACAGCGGATGCCGAGCCGCTAGAGGCGTGAAAAACAGCCGAGGCATAAAACGAAAAACGGGCAAGCGCCCGTTTTTCTTTATCTGTTACCTGCACTCAACCAGATGGCGTTAGCCCGCCAGCGACCCCGCGATCAGGAATTGCGCAGCGAAGTAGCTGCTCATGACCCAGGCGCGAGCGTGGGGAAAAGGCCGGCGGAAGCGATCGAGCGCTAGCATGCTGTCGGAGAAGAGGAACATCAGCGCCCCCACCAGAGCGGCGGCAGAACCGGCAGTGAGAGAGGCATGCCAGGCACCGGCGGCCACCCAGGCCATGCCGATGATCACCAGCATGTAGCAGAAGACCGGGATCCGCATCTCCCCCAGCTTGCCCCACAGCAGGCCAAATACCATGCCGGCGATCAGCAACAGCAGCAAACCATCCACCAGATTGAGCACCAACGGCCCCTGGGCAAAGCCGACGATATAGCAGAGATGCGCGACAAGAAATGCCGCCAACCCCTGAATGAAGCGATCGCTTGGCAGCATCAGCAGCACATCGCCCGCCAGCGAGAGGCAGAGACCGAGCAGGATCCAGGCGTGAGAACCGTCGTGGTCATAACTCTGATAGCCGAACGCCAACGCGATGATAAACAGCATGGTCAGCGGCTTGCTGATATAGAACTGGCGGCTGTCTGAACCGTAGGCGGCACGGATATGCCACCAACCTGAAGCGATGATCAAGAAACTCAATAACATGCCCTGCTCCTCACCTGTTGCTCGCAGTCATACGGCAACCGTTTTTATCATGGTGCAGGGTAACAAATTCCCTCCCCCAGTGGCAGGGGTGCTTATCAAATGGACAGACTAAGCCTAAAGTCTAATTGCCGCATCGAGTGGTTCAGGGCATAAGAGACGGGTCTGGAGGATCACCATGGAAGAAGCTATGAAAAACTATCTGCCCGCCATCGATATCATGATGTGCCATCTGGGGATCAGCTTTGAGCAGGCCTGCGAACAGCTGGGTCTCAGCCAGCAGGAGCAACAGGCACTGGATCAGTTGCAGCAACAGCAGAGCCAAGCCAACTAGCCCGTTCAAACACGCATACCAAAGAGAAGACCGCCAGCTGGCGGTCTTCTCTTTGGTATGCGTGATACCAGAAAAGCATCATGCAATGCCTGCCAGCAGGCGACTCCAGTTGCGTTTACCAGCGATAACGCCGTCCCGCAGGGCTCGGTACTCCAGTTGCAGCTTGAGGCTGTCATAGCGCGCCAGCGCCTTGCGCTTGCGCAGCTCCAGCAGCCGTTTGCGACTGGCATAGTAGTGTTGCAGCTGCTGGCTCAGCTTGTCGTACTCCTCCTGTAGCAGCGCCAGCCACAGTTCGCGATCTTCCTGCTTGCGCAATCTGGCTTGCGCCCGCTTCAGCTGCATCTGCAACCGGGCCTGCTCAATACGCTCCTCCGGTGAGGATCTGAGGTCCCCCGCCAGACCGCACCAGGAGGCGAGCCGGATCAGCCACTTGGTCGGATCGAACTGCCACCAGTGAATGCCGTTGCGGTAGTCATTCTCGAACAGGTGGTGAAAGTTGTGGTATCCCTCGCCAAAGGTGAAAAAGGCCAGGATGCCGTTGTCGCGAGCGGTATTGCGGTCGGTATAGGGCTGACTGCCCCAGATATGGGCCAGCGAATTGATAAAGAAGGTGGTGTGGTGAGTCATCACCATCCGCAGCACGCCCGCCAACAGCAGCATGCCTAGCAGGTCCCCGTGGATCAGGCCAAACAGCAGCGGCAGGCCCAGATTGGTCGCCAGCACCAGCGCCAGATAGTGGCGATGCTGAAACGCGACCACGGGGTTGTTCTGCAGATCCCGCACATTGCTGTAATCGCCATAGCGCTCTCCCTGATGCTCCCGCAACATCCAGCCGATGTGGGAATACCAGAAACCGCGCCCCGCGCTGTAGGGGTCTTTTTCGTTGTCATCCACATGGCGATGATGACGGCGATGATCGGCCGACCAGTGCAATGCCGAATTCTGCAGCGCCAACGCACCGCCGATGGCAAACAACCACTGCAAAGCGGGGTGCGCCTTATAGGCCTTGTGCGACCAGAGCCGGTGATAGCCTGCAGTGATGGAGAGACCACTCAGGCAGAACAACAACAGGAAACTGGCCCACTGCCAGAGATCGTAACCGTGGGTCACGCCGTACCAGGGCACGACAATCAGCGCCACTATCCCGGAAAGGGAGAACAGCAGGGTATTAGTCAAAATAATGGGGGGTCTGGCCATCTCATTGCATCCTTTCAGCGAACAGCTGTTAGCCATTTTCTATGGCGATTTCCTCACGGTCAATGGTAAAAAAGTAGGATACAAACCTGACCCCTGAGGCGCCTTCGGGTTATCATTTGGCCTCAATAAGCTGAAGGTGACTGATTTCGTGGGTATTCGCGCTCAACAAAAAGAAAAAACCCGGCGTACATTGATCGATGCTGCATTCAGCCAACTGTGCGCCAATCGGAGTTTCTCCAATCTCAGCCTGCGGGAAGTCGCTCGTGAAGCGGGTATCGCTCCCACCTCTTTCTATCGCCACTTTCGCGATATGGAGGAACTGGGCCTGACCCTGGTTGACGAAGGGGGTCTCACCCTGCGCCAACTGATGCGCCAGGCACGCCAGCGCATTGCCGGTGGTGGCAGTGTCATCAGCACCTCGGTGCAGACCTTTATGGAGTTCGTCGAGAACAACCCCAACATCTTCCGGCTGCTGCTGCGGGAGCGATCCGGCACCTCGGCCGCCTTTCGTCAGGCGGTAGCTCGCGAGATCCAGCACTTCATTGCCGAGCTGACCGATTATCTGGAAGCCACCACCGAAGCGCCACGGGAAGATGCCTACATCCAGGCAGAAGCCATGGTCACCATCGTCTTCAGTGCCGGTGCCGATGCACTCGACATGACCAGCGAAGAGTGCCGGGCACTCTCCGACCGTACAATTCGCCAACTGCGGATGATCGCCATGGGCGCCGAGGTACAAAACCAGAAGCGCCGTGAACCTCACCCATGACCACAGGATGGAGAACGACATGCCTGAACAGCTTATGATCCCGAAAAAACCGCTCGCCATGGCAATGCTGATTGGCATCTGTGGCGATGCCTCTCTGGCAGTGCTGACCAACTCGGTCGTGCCCTTCTCCTTCTTCCCGCTGATTGCCCTCTGGTTGGCAGCCTATCAGCTGTTCCAGCACTATCGCCATGAACCCATGGTGGGCAACACCCCCATCTGTACCCTGCTCTGCTTCTTTATCGGTGCTTTCGGCCACTCTGCGCTGCTCAAGGTGCAATACCCGGAACTCGGCAGTAACTTCTTCTCCCTGATCATGATGCTGCTGCTACTGGCGGCTCTCTCCATCAAGCTGGGCCTGAGCATTGGCAAGAAAGAGAAGCCCTGATAAATCGACCGAGTGATGGTAATCACCTGATAGATAAAACAAAGAGGCCTTCCCAACGGGAAGGCCTCTTTGTTTGCGCTGTACCTGATTAATCCGCCACGCCCGGCAATCGCGACATAGCCAACCTCGCCAGCGACGTGGCTTCAAGATCGACGTCCAGATGGAAGAGGGGGTGGTCAATATGGCACTGCCCTATAGCCAGCAAGCGGCAGAAGCCTGATTTGACCGCCTGTAGAGGCGTTCAAATGGCTGTTAATGAAGCTAATAAGGCTCTGATATAGCCAGGAGATGGTGGAAATAACCGGCTTTTTAGTTCTCTTGCGGCAGACAAAAGCAAGATATTGGCTGTTTAACACGCTAAAAACACCAA
>NZ_JRGK01000267.1 GCF_000764645.1 Aeromonas finlandensis | reverse complement strand
AGCCCGCCTTGGCAGCGATGGCGGCGACGATGAGGCCAAACTCCGAGAAGTTGGTGAGCGCCAGCGTCGAGAGCAGGGCGGTACGCACCCGCAGGTGGGCGCCGCTATAGACCAGATAGTAGAGGGCGCTTTTGAGCGGCAGGGCCAGCACCAGCGCCAGTGCCAGCAACATGGTGTCGTGGGTCGGCAGGCCGTTGAGGCCGATGGTGAGAAAGAAGCAGACCAGAAAGAGGTCCTTGAGGTTAAAGAGCGCCTTGGCCAGTCCCGCTGCCGCCGGATGGGAGGCGAGCAGCATGCCGACGATCAGCGCCCCGAGATCCGGCTTGAGCCCGACCACTTCAAAACCGGCGGCCCCCACGACCAGCGCCAGAAACACCCCGAACAGCACCTGCAACTCGCCGTGACCGGCCCGCTCCAGCAGCTTGAACAGCAGCGGGCGCAGTAGCGGCAATCCCAGCACCCAGAGCGCCCAGATGCTGGGCCACTTGCCGCTGGAAAACGCCAGAAACGCCACGGCGAACACGTCTTGCATGACCAGCACCCCGATGGCGATGCGGGCGTAGAGGGCATTCATGTCGCTGCGATCTTCCAACACCTTGACTGCGAAGACGGTGCTGGAGAAGGAGAGGGCAAAGCCCAGCAGCAGCGCCAGTTTCCAGTCCAGCGACAGGGCGAGATGGAGCCCCAGCCCCTTGCAGACCAGCAGCACCACGGTAAAGAGCAGGGTGGAGAGCAGCAGGTGCAGGCTGGTGGTGCCCCACACATCGCGCCGCATCAGGGTTTTGATATTGAGCTTGAGGCCGATGGTGAACAGCAGCAGGGTGACGCCGAGATCGGCCACTTCGCTCAGGGCGGGGGTATTGTGATACCCCATGGCGTTGAGGATAAAACCGGCGGCCAGAAAGCCGAGCAGGGGGGGCAGGCCAATCAGATTGACCAGCATGCCGCAGCCAAAGGCCACGGCGATCAGAATGGGTTCCATAACAGATCCTGCAAGGGCAGGAGAGACCTGCCCTGTTTAACGCTTGGGTGGTGATTAGACGATATCGATGTCGACCACGGAGTCGAAAATATGGTTCGGCCTGAACGGCATGCGGTCGATATCCGCCACCTTGCTCACCCCGGAGAGCACCAGCACTGTCTCGAGACCGGCCTGAAAGCCCGCCAGAATGTCGGTGCGCAGGTTGTCGCCGATGATGATGGTGTCGTCGGAGTGGGCCTCCATCCGGTTCAGCGCGGCACGGATGATCCAGGCGCTCGGCTTGCCGACATAAAACGGCTTCTTGCCGGTCATCCGCTCGATGGGGGCGCACAGGGCGCCGCAGGCCGGGTGCATCATGGGGCCGTGGGTATCGGGGTTGGTGGCGATAAAGCGGGCCCCCTGATCGACGAACTTGGCGCCCAGCTGCATCATGGTCCAGTTGTAGTTGCGGGTCTCGCCCACCACCACGAAGTCCGGGTCGATGTCGGTGATGGTGAAACCGGCCTTGTAGAGCTCGTGGGTCAGCGCCCCTTCGCCAATCACATAGGCCTTTTTACCATCCTGGCGTTTGAGAAAATCAGCGGTGCCCATGGCGGAGGTGTAGAAGCACTCCTCCGGCACCTCGACCCCGGCGGAGCGGAAGCGGTTTTGCAGATCTTTCTGGGTCTGGGCCGGGTAGTTGGTCAGAAACAGCAGCTTGCTGCCCTGCTCCAGCAGGCGGTGGACGAAACGGTCGGCACCGGGGATGAGATCGTTATTGTGCAGGATGACACCGTCGATATCGCAGATGACGTTCTTCTTCATGAAAACTCCTTGTCAGGGCGCAGGCGAGCCGCCAATCGTTAAGATGTTCAATCATTTATGATTTTTGTGACGCCATTATAAGTCTGTTTGATGACAAGTCTCCCCTGTCTCGCCACTTCGGTGCACAATAAAGCTGCCGTCGGGTCAGTCTGGTGGAGGGGCTGACGCCGGAACACTTTGCTGATGGAGCCGTCGCTATGGACACCCCTATTCCCAAGCCAGTCACACCTGAACACCTCACCGCCGCGCAATTTATCGCCGGACTGCCGAAACTGGAGCTGCACCTGCATATCGAGGGCAGCCTCGAACCCGAGCTGATGTTTGAGCTGGGCCGCCGCAACGGTGTGCCACTGCCCTGGCCCGACGTGGCCAGCGTGCGCGCCGCCTATGACTTTGACTGCCTGCAATCCTTTCTCGACCTCTACTATCGCGGCGCCAGCGTGCTGGTGACCGAGCAGGACTTCTTCGACCTCACCTGGGCCTATCTGGAGCGTTGCGCCGCCGATAAGGTGGTGCATGTGGAGATCTTCTTCGACCCGCAGACCCACACCGCCCGCGGCGTTCCCTTTGCCACCGTGCTGGGTGGCATCGAGCGGGCGTTGCAGACCGGGGAGCGAGAGTTTGGCATCAGCTGGCGTCTTATCATGAGCTTTTTGCGCCACCTGAGTGAGGAGGAGGCGTTCGCTACCTTGGCTGAGGCGGAGCCGTTCCTGTCACGGATTCACGGCATCGGCCTCGACTCGGGGGAGAAGGGTAACCCGCCGACCAAGTTTGCCCGGATTTTTGCCAAATGCCGCGAACTGGGGCTGCCGGTGGTGGCCCACGCTGGCGAAGAGGGGCCCGCCGACTACATCTGGCAGGCGATCAACGAGCTGCAGGTATGTCGCATCGATCATGGGGTGCGCTCGGCAGACGATCCCGAGCTGCTGCGCTATCTGGCCGATACCCGGTTGCCGCTCACCGTCTGCCCCCTCTCCAACACCCGGCTCAAGGTGTTCGACCAGATGGCCCAGCACAATGTGCTGCGGCTGCTGGAGCAGGGGATCTGCGTCACCATCAACTCGGACGATCCCGCCTATTTTGGCGGCTACATGGGGGCCAATTTTGCGGCGCTGGCGTACGATCTCGGCGCCACCCCGGATCAGCTCTGCCGCCTCTCGCTCAATGCGGTTGAGGCGAGTTGGCTCTCTCTGGCCGACAAGGCGCGGCTGACCCGGGAGATCCGCAGTTATGCCGCGACCCACGGGGTGATCCTGCACTGAGCCAGATGCTGCTGATGTCGAGATAAAAAGAGGCCCGCCATCACTGGCGGGCCTCTCTCGTTTCAATGGCCGGTGTGGTTGCCGGGTGAGGTCAGCGTTACGCCACTCGTACCAGAAACTTCTCGCCCTGTCCTTCGCGCTTGACGCGGTCGAGCAGGGTGGGCAGCGCCTCGAAGTCGCCGACCACCAGTGGCGGCAGGGTCAGTTCACCGCTCGCCATCTGTTCCATCATGGCGACACCGGCGGCCACCAGTCGACTCCACTGTTTGTCCGAGCCAAAGGTGTGCTGGGCACCCAGCGCAATCTCGTGCAATGAGTGGCACTGGCTAAAGGCGGGCAGCGGATTGTGGGGGATACGCCCAAGCACCGTCACCATATGGCCGTAGTAGCCAAGGGCGGGTAGCAAGCTTTCTGCCTGCTGGCTGGAGACCAGATCGATGATCCCCTCAAACGGCTCGCTGCCGTTGGCGGCTTGCAGGGTGGCCAGCCAGTCGGGATCCCGATAATCGGCCACCCCCTGCACACCTATCTGTTTAAGCCACTGATGGTGGCGTGGGCTGGCGCTGGCAAAGACACGCGCCCCTTGCCGGAGGGCGAGCTGCACCGCAAAGCGGCCAACACTGCTGCCCGCGCCGGTGATGAGCAGCGCTTCCCCGTGCAGGCGCGGCAACTTGGCCAGCGCCTGCCAGGCAGTGAGGCCGGGACAGGGCAGGGCGGCAGCCGCCTCGTCGCTCAGGGCATCGGGCACCGGCAGCAGGGCGCGGGCGGGTACCCGGGTGTGGCGGGCAAAGCTGCCGTGATGGCGCAGGTCGGTATGATAGGCGACCCGGGCGCCGAGGCGCAGATGGCTGACGTTGGCACCGAGCGCCACGATAGTGCCCATGCCATCGACGCCGGGCACCTGACCATCCTGCCAGTTGGCGTGGCCATATTCGATCAGCTTCCAGTCCACCGGATTGAAGGCGATGACCCGGTTGGCCACCAGCACCTCGTCAGGGGCGAGCGGTGCTAAAGAAAGTTCGGTCAGGGTGAGCTGCTCTGGCTCGCCCGGGGCATGCCAGCACCAGGCTTGGGTGTGATTCATGGGGACTCCTTGCAAAACTGTGGGAGAGAGCCTAACGAGATTATTGCAATAGTAAGACAGTCATAACTATCACTGTTACGGATGCGCAACAATACAGCAGGCCCCAACCAGTGGGGCCTGCTTTAAGTGGCCGGTTGGCCATCGGCAAGCAATGACCGGTTTATGCGCCATCGGCCTGATAGGTCGGGTAGTCGGTCAGCCCCTGCTCGCCGCCGCCAAACAGGGTGGCCGGATCATGGGGGGCCAGCGGATAGCCGTGGCGCAGCCGGTTCGGCAGATCCGGGTTGGCGACGAAGGGGCGGCCAAAGCCAATCATGTCGGCCCAGCCCGCGTCGAGGGCGGCGCGCGCCCGCTCTCCGTCATATTTACCGGCGTAGATCAGGGTGTTGGGGAAGGCATCCCGCAGACCCTGCTTGAAGTTCTCCGGCATCAGCGGCGCATCGTCCCAGTCCGCCTCGGCGATGTGCAGGTAGACCACGTTGAGCTGGCCCAGCAGGCGGGCGGCGGCCAGATAGGTCTCCTGCGGGTTGGCATCGACAGTGCCGTTGAGGGTGGTGAGCGGCGCAAGACGCACCCCAACCCGGTCAGCACCGATTTCGCTGCTGACCGCTTCGGTCACCTCTTTGAGGAAGCGCAGCCGGTTTTCCAGCGAGCCACCGTAACTGTCGGTGCGAGCGTTGGATTCGGAGTCGAGGAACTGGTTGATCAGATAACCGTTGGCGGCGTGCAGCTCGATGCCGTCAAAACCGGCGCTGATGGCGTTGCGGGCCGCCTGACGGAACTGGCCGATCACCGCATCGATATCGGCTTGAGTCATGGCGCGCGGGGTGACGGTCTCGACAAAGCCCGGCACATCGCTGCCGTTATCGACGAACACCTTGACGCCCACTGCGGGCAGGGCCGAGGCCGAGATAGGCTGGGCGCCGCCGATGTTGTCCGGATGGGTGACCCGGCCGACGTGCCAGAGCTGGGCGAACATGGTGCCCCCTTTGGCGTGCACGGCATCGGTCACAAGCTTCCAGCCGGCGATCTGCTCGGCGCTGTAGATCCCCGGCGTCCAGGCGTAGCCCTTGCCCATGGGGTCGATTTGGGTGCCTTCGCTGATGATCAGGCCCGCGTCGGCGCGCTGGGCGTAGTAGCTGGCCATCATGGCGTTGGCCACGTCACCGGGCTGACTGGCACGGGAGCGGGTCATGGGGGGCATGACGATGCGGTTGGCAAGGTGCAGCTGGCCGAGGCGCAGCGGGCAGAACAGGTGATCGTGGCTCATCTTGAGTTCCTCATGGTGGAAGTGATGCCACTTTATGCCGCCATCTTGTTGTGAAAAAGAGGGGTAATTGCACAAGAGAATTGCGCTTGATGCAGCAATCAGTGCAAACCGCCGGGATAGAAGGCGTTGAGGCATAAAGTTGAAGCATAAAAAAGAGGGCCGTCTGGCCCTCTTCTGTTTTCTGCTGGTGGCAGGATCAAGCCGCGCCCGGCATCACTTTCACCCGCTCGATGCGCCGCTCGCTCACCTCGATCACCTCGAAGTTGAGCTGCTGCAGCTGCAACTGCTGGCCCGGGGTGGGCAGGGTGCCGAAGTGGGAGAGCAGCATGCCCGCCAGGGTCACGTATTCATCGCTCTCGCTCACCAGTCCCTCGTGCTCCAGCACCTGCTCCACATGGTGGATGTTGGTGCTGCCGTTGATCAGCCACCCTTCGCCATCGCGCACGATATCCGGGGTTTCGTCCTCATCCGGCAGCTCGCCAACGATGGCCTCCAGCAGATCGTGGGTGGTGACCAGCCCCTGGATCACGCCAAACTCGTCGGAGACCAGAATAAGGCTCCCCTTGGCTTTGCGCAGCTCCGCCAGCAGGCGGATCACGTTGATGGTCTGCGGCACGATAATGGGGTCGTTCTGCTTGGCCAGTTCGCTTAAGGATTGCCCCTCGTTGAGGGCAAACAGCAGATCTCGCGCCTTGACCACCCCGATCACCTCGTCCAGATCCCCGTCACAAATCGGGAACAGGCTGTGGGGCTCCCGCTGCAGCAGGGCGCGGATCTCGTCGCTGGAGTCGTTGATATCGATCCAGGCCATATCGGAGCGCGGGGTCATGATGGTGCGGATGGATCGCTCGGCCAGCGACAGCACGCCGGTCACCATATAGCGCTCCTCCTCGCCAAAGCTCACCGGTGCGGCGGCCGGGGCATCGAGATCGTCGTCCGGCTGATCCTGATAGGCCTTGCTCCCCATCAGCTTGAAGATGGCGGCGGTGGTACGCTCGCGCAGCGGCTGCTTGGATTCGTGGCGCATGATGCTGCGCTGGGCCAGCTGGTTGAAAAACTCGATCAGCACCGAGAAGCCGATGGCCGCGTAGAGGTAACCCTTCGGAATATGGAAGCCGAAGCCTTCCGCCACCAGGCTGAAGCCGATCATCAGCAGGAAGCTCAGGCAGAGCACCACCACGGTCGGGTGGGCGTTGACGAAGCGGGTCAGCGGCTTGGAGGCGAGCACCATCACCACCATGGCGATGGTGACGGCGGCCATCATGACGCCAAGGTGTTCCACCATGCCGACGGCAGTGATGATGGAGTCGAGCGAGAAGACCGCATCGAGCACCAGGATCTGGGCGATCACCACCCCAAAGCTGGCGTAGGCGCCGACCGGGCCGTCATCGTGAGGCTTGGCTTCCAGCCGCTCGTGCAGCTCGGAGGTGGCCTTGAACAGCAGGAACAGGCCGCCCCCCATCAGGATCAGGTCCCGACCGGAGAAGGGGTGATCCCACAGATGCAAAATCGGGGTGGTCAGGGTGACCAGCCATGACATGACGCTCAAGAGCGCGAGTCGCATCAGCAGGGCGAGGGAGAGACCGATGACGCGCGCCTTGTCCCGCTGGGCGGGGGGCAGTTTTTTCACCAGGATGGCGATGAAGACCAGGTTGTCGATCCCCAGTACGATTTCCAGAATGATCAGGGTAAACAGACCGATCCAGATGTGGGGATCCAGCAGCAATTCCATGGTATGACCTCAATAAAAACAGACAGAGCAAACAGTGATCACGGCGCACGATGGCCGCAGTAACAGCAAGGCAACGGTGTTATTCAGAGGCGCGGATGAAGCAGATAAAGATAGGCTTTGACAGAAAGAGACGAAGGGCAACTTCGGGGATTGTCCATGATGGGCAATAAAACCTCGGGTGAAAAATGAGCCCTGATGATAACGATTGGCGCCAATTTGGCAAGTGCAGCATCAGCGGGGCGTGATGGGGTGGTGATGAGACAGGGGGAGGCGGCCGGGCCGCGCTCCCCCGCTCGGTCGTTACAACCAGCGCTTTTCGCGGGTGAAACAGACCGACAGCCAGGCATCCCCCAAGGTATCGCCGAGGCGGGACCAGAGCTCCTGGCGCAGGGCATCCTGACGCTCGACGGGCCACTCCTGACCCGGCGCCACCAGAATATTCAATTCCAGATCGAAGCGGCGACCGCTTTTTGCCAGATGGCTGTAGCACTCGATGCCGTGACGCTGGCGCAGCGCCTCGATCTCCTGCTCGACTTGCCGTGGCACATCCCCCTTGGGGGCGATCTTCAGCACTTCCCGCAGGTTGCGACCGAGCACCTTGATGGGGATGAGGGTGGCGCAGAGGGCCAGCAGCGAGACCAGCACCGGGTCTATGTAACGGTTGTATTGGCCATAGCCGATGGTATCTAGCCCCATCGCGACCAAAAAACCCACCAGCAGGGTGGCACTCAGGATGGTATCAACCAGCCACTCCTCTGAATCGACCCGCACCAGTTCGGAGTTGAACTGCTTGGCCAACCGCGCTTCGACCAGATAAAACAGGGAGCATAAAAAAGTGGAGATAGCGGCGCAGATCAGCGCGTGGCCGAGGTCAATGTCACGGCCGCCCGCCAGCAGGGTGGTGATGCCGCTATAAAGCGCCCCCAGACAGAGCAGTAGAATAATGACCCCGTTGATCACATTGGCAATGGGTTCGAAATGGGCGTAGCCGTACTGGAAGCGGGCATCGGAGGGGCGGGTCACGAGGTAGGCGGTGATGAGGCCAAGGCCGGTCATGCCCATACTGAACAGGCTAAAAATACCGTCGAGCATAATCGCGTGGGATCCCACCAGCAGGCCATAGCCGATGCCGAAGATGGCAAACCCTATGCTGCCGAACAGCGACAGGGTCAAAGCCTGCTTTTCGGTGGTGATAAACGTACTGATAACATGGCTGTGGTGAGCCATAAAAGTCCTCCTTTCAAATGGTGAATATTGCCAAGCGCAAGCGGTTTTCTAGCTGATATACTGCCCGCTCACATGTGAGCGGACTGGCCTGATTGCCATTGATCGGCGGCTGGCCAGTCGTTGTCGCCGGCGTGCCGGCATCAAGCAAAGGATGGGAACAAGGATTCATGATCCCGAGACTCGATTACCAGGACAGTTTGTCACCCGCAACCCTGCAGTTTCTTGAGTTGCTAGAGCGCAGCGCATTTCGTGGTGATATCGAAAAGTCTTATGCAAGCCGGTTGGCGATGGCGACGGATAACAGCGTCTATCAGGTCGTACCTCAGGCGGTTCTCTATCCGCGCAGTGCGGACGACATAGCAGCAATGCTCAAGCTGGCCGCAGAGCCGGCGTTCGCCTCCTTGAGTTTTTTCCCTCGTGGTGGCGGTACCGGCACCAATGGTCAGTCATTGGGCGGCGGCATTATCGTCGATCTCTCCCGTTATATGAACCAGATCATGGAAATTAATCTGGAGGAGGGGTGGGTGCGCGCCCAGGCCGGGGTGGTGAAAGACCAGCTCAACGCCTATCTCAAACCGCACGGCTACTTCTTCTCGCCGGATCTCTCCACCTCCAACCGCGCCACCCTGGGCGGCATGATCAACACCGACGCCTCGGGGCAGGGGTCCCTCGTGTACGGCAAAACCTCGGATCACGTGCTGGGGCTCAAAGCGGTGCTGGAGAATGGCGACATCATGGCCACCGAGCCGCTGACCGGTGATCGACTTGCCGACAAGCTGGCGCTGGAGAATCGGGAAGGGGAGATCTATCGCACCCTCTATCGCATCGGCAAGGAGCGCCGAGCCGACATCGAGGCGACCTTCCCCAAGCTCAACCGCTTTCTGACCGGCTACGATCTCAAACACCTCTATCAACCCGATACCGATACGCTGGATGTGAGCCGGGTGCTGTGCGGCTCGGAAGGCTCCCTCGGTTTTATCACCGAAGCCAGACTCAACATCACCCCCATCCCGCACTACCGCACCCTGGTCAACGTCAAGTACGACAGCTTCCCCTCCGCCTTGCGCAACGCCCCTTTTATGGTGCAGGCGCAAGCTCTGTCGGTGGAGACGGTGGACTCCCGGGTGCTGGGGTTGGCCCGCGCCGACATCATCTGGCATTCGGTTAAAGATCTTATTCAGGATGTGCCCGGCAAGGATCTGCAGGGGCTCAACATCGTCGAGTTTGCCGACACCGATGAAGCAGAACACAAGGCCAAGGTGGCAGAGCTCTGCCGCCGTATCGACGACCTGCTGGCCAAGGGCGAGGCGGGGATCATCGGCTATCAGGTGTGTGACCATCTGCCGAGCATCGAGACCATCTACACCATGCGCAAGAAGTCGGTGGGGCTGCTGGGCAACGCCGAAGGGCGCAAGAAGCCGGTGGCCTTCACTGAAGACACCGCTGTTCCGCCCGAATCCCTGGCCGATTTCATCATGGAGTTTCGCGCCCTGCTGGATGCCCACGGCCTCGACTACGGCATGTTTGGCCACGTCGATGCCGGTGTGCTGCACGTGCGTCCGGCGCTTGACTTGTGCGATCCCGAGCAGGAGGTGCTGCTGCGCCGTATCTCCGATCAGGTGGTGGCGCTCACCGCGAAATATGGCGGCCTGATGTGGGGGGAGCACGGCAAGGGTTTTCGCTCCGAATACAGCCCCGCCTTCTTTGGCGAGCTGTGGGAAGAGCTGCAGCGGGTCAAGGGGGCGTTCGACCCGGCCAACCGTATCAACCCGGGCAAGATTTGCATCCCCTATGGCAGCGGCGCCGAGCTGGTGTCGGTGGATGGGCCCAAGCGCGGCAAGTATGACCGCCAGATCCCGCTGGCCGTGCGTACCAGCTACACCCGTGCCATGGATTGCAACGGCAACGGCCTCTGTTTCACCTTCGAGACCGACTCCCCCATGTGCCCCTCGGTCAAGATCAGCCGTGATCGCCGCCACTCCCCCAAGGGGCGGGCCGGCCTGATGCGCGAATGGTTGCGTCAACTGGCGGAGCAGGGGTTCGATCCGCTGGCGGAAGAGGTGGCGCTGCAATCCGGTGGCGTGCGCTTCAAACAGCTGGTGGACAAGGTGCGCAACAGCTG
>NZ_JRGK01000266.1 GCF_000764645.1 Aeromonas finlandensis | reverse complement strand
GACCGAAGCCTTCCGTGCTGACTCTCGCAGCCACAAAATTAATCTGGGGGTCGGGATCTACAAGGATGAGTCCGGTGCCACCCCCATTCTTCATTGCGTCAAGAAAGCAGAGCAGAAGCTCTTGACCGACGAGAAGACCAAGAACTACCTCGGTATTGAAGGCAATATCGAATATGGTCGCATCGTGCAGCAACTGCTGTTCGGGCAACATTCTGCGCTGGTCGCCAGCGGCCGCGCCAAGACTGCCCAAGCGCCGGGCGGTACCGGTGCCCTGCGTATTGCGGCTGAATTCGTGGTGCGCAACGGTCTGGCCAAGACCATCTGGATCTCCGATCCCACCTGGGCCAACCACGTCAGCGTATTCCAGGCCGCGGGCCTGACCGTCAAGTGGTACAAGTACTACGACGCGGCCACCAAGGGGCTCGACTTTGCCGCCATGCAGGCTTCGCTGGCTGAGGTGCAGGCCGGCGATCTGGTGCTGCTGCACGGCTGCTGCCACAACCCGACCGGTATCGACCCCACCAGCGATCAGTGGCGCGCACTGGCCAAGCAGAGTGCTGCTGCGGGTTGGCTGCCGCTGTTTGACTTCGCCTATCAGGGTTTTGCCCGCGGTATCGAAGAGGATGCCGAAGGTCTGCGTATCTTCGCCGAGTGCCACGACGAGCTGCTGGTGGCGAGCTCCTTCTCCAAGAACTTCGGTCTTTACAACGAGCGGGTCGGTGCCTTCACCCTGGTGAGCGCGACCAAAGAGATCGCCGACGTGGCCTTCACTCAGGTCAAGACCGTGATCCGCGCCAACTACTCCAACCCGCCGTCACACGGCGCCGCTGTGGTCACCGCCGTGGTGAGCGATCCGGCGCTCTATGCCGAGTGGGTCGAAGAAGTGGCCGCCATGCGGGTGCGTATTCGCGAGATGCGTGAGCTGCTGGTAGAGAAGCTGGCTGCCCTCGGCGTGAGCCAGGATTTCAGCTTTATCCGCGAGCAGAACGGCATGTTCTCCTTCTCCGGTCTCTCCAAGGATCAGGTTGAGCGCCTCAAGAGCGAATTCGCCATCTACATCGTCGGCTCCGGCCGGATCAGCGTGGCCGGTATTACCCGCGCCAACATCGATCCCCTGTGCGAGGCCATCGCCAAGGTGCTGTAACGCGCCAGCCTTGAGCTTTGCAGCCATGAAAAAGCCCGTCACCTTGGTGACGGGCTTTTTTGATCGCCAACTGCTGCTCGCCAAACAATGGGAAGGGCAACTCAGTGGTGGCGGGCGCCTTGCCACAGTTTGCGCAGTTGCAGCAGCAACGCGGTCAGGGCGCCGCCGCTCAGAGCAGTCAACACCGCCAGCAGCAGGCTGCCGAGCAAGAACGGAGGCACCAGGGTGGCCGCTTCCTGCTCCAGCCAGTGGAGGGTCCAGCTGAGGTGGAAAGGCTCCGGCGTCTTGTGCAGTACCAGACAACCGATGCGATAGGCGTAGAGGTACATGAACGGCAGGGTCAGCGGATTGTTGAACCAGACCGCCAGCAGCGCCAGCGGCAGGTTGAGGCTGAATGCCAGCGCCAGCCCGACCGCGATGAGCGAATGCATCGGGATGGGGAACCAGCAGGCGAAGATCCCGGCCGCCACCGCGCCGCTCAGGGCGCGGGTGCCCCCTTGCCAGAGGGCAGGGGCAAGCAGCCGCTCACCAAACAGGGCAAACCACTTCTGCTGGCGCAGGGTGTCAGGATCGAGCTTGAAGCGGGCAAACCAGCGACTCAGCATGGGCGGGCCATCTTGCGTTTTTGCCACTGACGCACCGTGCTGATGCGCCAGAAGGTGCGGATCAGGGTGTAGCCGATGAGAGAACTCAGCAGGGCCAGTACCAGCGATCCCAGCAACAGTGGCGGCGCTACAGTCCCCAGCACCGAGACCAACCAATCCCAGGTGAACTCAATCTCTATCTGCTGCGCCGAATGTCCCAGCAGCTGGCAGCCCACCAGATAGGCGCCATAGAGCAGGGGCGGCATGGTAAAGGGGTTGGAGAGCCAGACCAGCGCCACCGAGAGCGGCAGATTGACCCGGCACAGGATGGCACCACCGGCGGCCAGCAGCATCTGGCAGGGGAGCGGCACCCAGGCCATGAACAGGCCCACTGCAAATGCCCCGGCTGCCGAGCGGCGGTTGAGATGCCAGAGGTTGGCATCGAGCAGCAGTTTGCCGAACAGCCGCAAGTGCTTGTGTTCTTTCAGGGTTTGCTGATCGGGCATCCAGCGTTTTATGAGTCGTTTGGGCATATTGAAACCTTGCTAAATACTTGCTCCATGGATCTGCGTCTGTTGTCGTTTGCCCTGGGGGCAAGCTCCTCACTGCTCTGGCCATGGTTACCTTCACTCGCATGGGGGGGCCTGTTGCTGTCCCTGCTGATCCCCCTTGCATATTGCCGTGCCTGGCGGTGGCTGTTTCTGCTGCTCGGCATCCTCTGGATGCAGGCCAATCTTGCCTATCGGCTGGCCTGGCTGGAGCGGTTGGGCGATCAGACGAGCCACATGATAACCGCACAGCTGCAAAGTGCAGAGCCCGAGGGGGATAAATTTGTCCGGCTGTTGCTGCGGGTGAGCGCCCTCGACGAGCAACCGGTGACACCTGAGCCCCTGATCCGGGTCAATGCCTATCAGGCATTGCCAGCCATGACCGTGGGTAGCCGGATAACACTGGTGAGTTCCCTCAAGCCCGCCCACGGTCTTGCCAACGAGGCCGGGATGGATGGCCGCCGTCTGCTGCTGGGCAAGGGGATCACCGCTACCGGCAACCTGCGCCGGGTGATCGATATCGAGCCAGTAGCGCCAGGACTGCGCGAGCGCTGGCTGGTTGCTGCGGGCGAGGGTTGGCACTCGCTTGACCATGCCCCCTTGCTGGCGGCCCTCACTTTTGGCGAGCAGAGTGGCATCACGGATGCCCAGTGGGAGCTGTTTCGCGGCAGCGGCCTGACCCATATCATCGCTATTTCAGGGCAGCACATCGCGCTAGTGGCGGTGCTCGGGTGGTGGTTGGGCAGGCTGTTTGGCCTGCGCGGCGCCATCATTACCTCCCTGCTGTTTGCCGCCGTCTACAGCGCGCTGGCGGGGTTTGCAGTGGCCACCGAGCGGGCCCTTATCATGGTACTGGTGTGGAGTGTGCTGCGCTGGTGCCGACGGGAGTGGCCTGCCTGGCGCATCTGGCTGTGGGCCTTTGTGGTGCTGACCCTCTGGGATCCCTTTGCCCTCTATTCGGCCGGATTCTGGCTCTCGTTTCTGGCGGTGGCCATCTTGCTGCTGGTGGGCTACCTCCACGAGAAACCGCGGCTGTGGCAGATCCAGCTCTGGATGCTGCTCGGCCTGTTGCCGCTGCAACTGGCACTGTTCGATGGGATCGCGCCGCTCGCCATGGTGATCAACCTGCTGGCGGTACCGCTCTTTTGTATCGCAATTATTCCGCTGGCGTTGATCGGCGTGCTGCTGGCGCCGCTCTCGACCTCGCTCGCCTACGGCCTGTTCTGGTTGGCGGATCTGGGGCTGGAGTGGGTACTCACCTTGCTCAACGCTCTTGCTGCCCGATTGCAGCTCTGGTGGCCACTGCCGGGCTGGTGGCTGCCGTTTTGTTCTTTGTCACTGTTGCTCTGGCTCGGCTGGCGGTGGCGCCCGGCACGCTGGCTCTGGCTACCGGGGGGGTGTGCGCTGTTGCTGGCGCTCTGGCCTGCTCCTGCTCGCTGGCAACTGCGGGTGCTGGATGTGGGACAGGGGTTGGCAGTGCTGATCAGCAAGGGGGAGCGCGCCATCCTCTATGACACCGGCGATCGCTATCCCGGTGGCTACAACATGGCGGACGCGGTGATCCTGCCCCAGCTGAGCCACCTGGGGATCCGGGTGATCGATCGCCTCATCATCAGCCACAAGGATCGGGACCATGCTGGCAATCGCAAGCGACTGCTCAGCGCCATGCCGGTGCGCCACGAGCTCTCCTCTTATCCCTTCAGTGAGGGAACGACGCTCTGCCTGCGTGGGCAACAGTGGCGCTGGCAGGGGCTCTCGTTTGCAGTGCTCTGGCCCGAACACCCTGGCGGCGGGCGCAATAATGATGGCTGCGTGGTGCGTATCAGCGATGGCGAGCGCAGCGTATTGCTTAGTGCCGATATCGAACGGCAGGCCGAGCAGCGATTGGTGGCGCTGGAGGGGGCGGGACTGGCCAGCACCCTGCTGGTGAGTCCACACCATGGCAGCCGCACCTCCTCCACGCCCCCGTTTGTCGCGGCGGTGGCGGCGCAGGATGTGATCCACAGCGCCGGTTTTATGAATCAATGGGGCTTCCCCCGCCCCGATGTGGTGGCCCGTT
Source organism: Aeromonas finlandensis (assembly GCF_000764645.1). Taxonomy (GTDB): domain Bacteria; phylum Pseudomonadota; class Gammaproteobacteria; order Enterobacterales; family Aeromonadaceae; genus Aeromonas; species Aeromonas finlandensis. The sequence continues at coordinate 20,679 of NZ_JRGK01000266.1, read as the reverse complement.
ACCGGGATGCCCGCCAGTGGATCACCGGCCAGCAAGGGGCGATGCTGGTCGAGCCAACCGCAGCGGGATTGAGCGTCACTGCCGAGCGTGATCAGGGCCCCTGGTACCGGCGCAGTGGCGAGTGGTGGCGGCCGAGAGCGTGGTTTGAGCAATAAGGCGGGCCTTGCTGCTCATGATGTGGCTATTCATGGGAATGCGTTTGGGATACGCAAGGTGCTGGCTTGCACAATAATCCGTCATTTCCGCCGTGGATGGATGCTATATCGGTGGCGGTGCTTGGTGTAATCCAGCGCTTTGGCTAGAATAGCCCGTCATTTCCATTACTAACGGCTATTCATGCAACAAGAAACCTCACAAGAGAGCTGGCCTGTATTCCGACGCCTGCTCGGTTATGTCCGTGATCGCAAGCTGGGCCTGGTCGGTGGCATCATCGGGATGCTGGGCTACGCCGCCGTGGATACCACTTTTGTTTACTCCATCAAGCCGCTGATCGATCAGGGCATTAATGGCAACGACAGCACCGTCTTGAAATGGATGCCTTTCTTCGTCCTCGGCATCGTGGCCCTGCGCGGTGTCGCCAACTTCCTCTCCAACTACTGCATGGCCTGGGTCGGCAACCACGTGGTGATGCGTCTGCAGCAGCAGGTGTTTAACCACATGGTGGCGATGCCGATGAGCTTCTTCGACCGTCAGAACACCGGCCATCTGCTCTCCAAGGTGACCTATGACGCCAGTCAGGTCTCCTCGGCGGCGAGCACCACGCTGGTGACCTTGGTGCGGGAAGGGGCGACCGTGGTCGGCCTGCTCGGCCTGATGTTCTGGCACTCCTGGCAGCTGTCGGTGATCTTCCTGGTGGTCGGCCCGCTGGTCGGCATCATCATCGGCCTTATCAGCCGCCGTTTCCGCCAGATCAGCCGTCACATCCAGCAGGCGGTGGGAGATATCACTACCTCCACCGAGCAGATGCTCAAAGGGCACAAAGAGGTGCTGATGTTCGGTGGCCAGAAGGTGGAAGAGAAACGCTTCTTCCAGGTCAGCAACAACATGCGCCAGCAGACCATGAAGATGGTCGCCGCCGATGCTATCGGTAGCCCGGTGGTGCAGATGGTTGCCTCCATCGCGCTGGCTGCCTTCCTCTATGTGGCTACCATCGACAGCGTCAAGACGACCCTGACCGCCGGTACCTTCACCGTCATGATCACCTCCATGATGATGCTGCTCAAGCCGCTCAAGAGCCTGACCGACGTCAACAACCAGTTCCAGCGCGCCATCACCGCCTGCCACAGCCTGTTTGGCCTGCTCGACACCGAGCCGGAGCAGGATACCGGCACCCGCACTCTGGAGCGCGCTCGCGGCGAGATCGAGTTTCGCAATGTCACCTTCACCTATCCGACCAAGGATACCCCGGCGCTGCACAACGTCAGCTTCAAGGTGGAGGCCGGTAAGTCAGTGGCGCTGGTGGGCCGCTCCGGCTCAGGCAAGAGTACCATTGCCAGCCTGTTGACCCGCTTCTACGACATCGACCAGGGCGAGATCCTGCTGGACGGCATCAATATCCGCGAATACAAGTTGAGCGAGCTGCGCAAGCAGTACGCGCTGGTCTCCCAGCATGTCCACCTGTTCAACGACTCTGTGGCCAACAACATCGCCTACGCGGCAGAAGACAAATACAGCCGCGACCAGATCGTGCAGGCTGCTCGCATCGCCCATGCCGACGAGTTCGTCAGCAAGATGCCGCTGGGGTACGACACCGTGGTTGGCGAGAATGGTGCCTCTCTCTCCGGTGGTCAGCGTCAGCGGGTCGCCATCGCCCGTGCTCTGCTGCGCGATGCGCCGGTTCTGCTGCTGGATGAGGCCACTTCTGCCCTTGATACAGAGTCCGAGCGCCATATTCAGGCGGCCATCGACGAGCTGTGCAAGGCGCGTACCTCGCTGGTGATCGCTCACCGTCTCTCCACCATCGAGAAGGCGGACGAGATCCTGGTGATCGACGAGGGTCATATCGTCGAGCGTGGCAACCATCAAACCTTGATGGACATGCACGGTACTTATGCCCAGCTGCGGGCCATTCAGTTTGGTAATAAGGGTTGATGCTGGAGCAACTCTGGTACGGTAAAAGTGGCTGGCGCTGGTTGCTGGCCCCCTTTGCCCTGCTGTTCGCCATCATCAGCGGCACCCGCCGCTACGCCTATCGTCACGGCTGGCGCAAGGGGTATCGCGCCTCCTTGCCGGTGATCGTGGTGGGCAATATTTCGGTGGGGGGCAACGGCAAGACCCCGGTGGTGGTCTGGCTGGTGGAGCAGTTGCAAGCTCGTGGCTATCGCCCCGGGGTGGTGAGCCGTGGTTACGGTGGCAAGGCGCCCCATTATCCGTATCGGCTCGATACTGCCAGCACCACGGCGCAGGCGGGGGATGAGCCGGTGCTGATTGCCCGGCGCTGCGGCTGCCCGGTTGTGGTCGCCCCGACACGGGCCGATGCGGTGCGGTTGCTGGAGCAGAGCGGTGAGGTGGATATCATCATCACCGACGACGGCCTGCAGCACTATGCGCTGGCCCGCGATATCGAGCTGGTGGTGGTGGATGGGATGCGACGTTTTGGCAACGCCTGCCTGCTGCCGATGGGGCCGCTGCGCGAGCCGGTCACTCGTCTCAAACGGGTGGATGCCATCATCTGCAACGGCGGCGAGCCGGGCAAGGGGGAGTACCCCATGCAACTGGTCGCCGACACCCCGCGCCGGGTGCGCGACGATGCCCCGCTGGCTGCCCCCTTGTCGGGGCCGGTCGATGCGCTGGCCGGGATCGGTCATCCCCCCCGTTTCTTTGCCACCCTCGAGGGGCTTGGCTACCAGCTGGATCAGCAGGCAGCCTATGGCGATCATCACCCCTTCGATCGGGATGAGCTGGTGGGCCGCTTTGCCAACAGGCCGCTGCTGATGACCGAGAAGGATGCGGTCAAGTGCCGCTCGTTTGCCCTCGATAACTGGTGGTATCTGCCGGTCAGCGCCGAGTTGCCGGCGTCTCTGCTCGATACCCTGCTGCACAAGCTGAGCGCGAGTGGCAAGGCGCAAGGCGCCACCAAGGTACAAGGTTAATCTCTCTTGCCTGAACGGGGGAGACGTGGACCAATAGCGGTCCCGCATGGAATATCTGGTTGCTCGACATCCATCGCTGGCGTGATGAATCCGCCAGCGCGACATCGTTGAAGGAGTATCGTTTTGGCTTTGGACATCAAGTTGCTCGACATCATCGCCTGCCCGGTCTGCAAGGGTAAGCTGCACTACAACAAAGCAGTTCATGAGCTGGTTTGCCGCTTTGACAAGCTGGCCTATCCGCTGGAAGAGGGGATCCCGGTGTTGCTGGAAAACCGCGCCCGTCCGCTCAATAGCGATGAGCTGCCGTCATGAGTTTCGTCGTCGTCATTCCTGCCCGCTATGCGTCAACCCGTCTGCCGGGCAAGCCGCTGGCGGATATCCATGGCAAGCCCATGGTGCAGCACGTGGTGGAGAAAGCCCTGCAATCAGGTGCCGATCGGGTGATTGTCGCCACTGATGATGCCCGGGTGCAGCAGGCGCTGCAGGCCACCGGCGTCGAGGTGTGCATGACCTCCGCGGATCACCAGTCCGGCACCGAGCGTCTGGCCGAGGTGTGCCGTCACTACGGCTTTGCCGCCGATACCATCGTCGTCAACGTGCAGGGGGATGAGCCGCTCATTCCGCCCGCCATCATTCGTCAGGTGGCAGACAATCTGGCCGCCGCCACGGCGCCGATGGCGACCCTGTCGGTGCCGATCAAGGATGCCGAAGAGGCGTTCAACCCGAATGCCGTGAAAGTGGTGACTGACAAGGATGGCTACGCCCTCTACTTCAGCCGCGCCACCATTCCCTGGGATCGGGATCGCTTTGCCAACAGTCACGAGCAGATTGGTGACCACTACCAGCGCCATATCGGCATCTACGCCTACCGTGCCGGATTTATCCAGCGTTATGTGGATTGGGCGCCGAGTGTGCTGGAGCAGGTCGAGGCGCTGGAGCAGCTGCGGGTGCTTTGGTACGGGGAGAAGATCCACGTTGCCCAGGCCCTTGAAGCGCCGCCGGTCGGGGTGGATACCCAGGCCGATCTGGAGAAGGTGCGTGCGTTTTTGGCCAAGTGATGGTCACTGCACGGAAGTCACAAAACGGTGTCGCAAGACACCGTTTTTTGTTTTGAAAATTTACATAATTATTTGATTTTAAACGCCATTAACGGGTTTTCTCAAACTTTTGGTGCGCATGGTTTGCCAAAGCGACGAGTTTGGTTATGATGCAAGACGCCCTGTTAACCCTAACCGGGCGGCTAAAACGAGATAAAAACGGGGTGTTTGGGTGATAAATGTATTCCTGGTCGATGATCATGAGCTGGTGCGTACAGGGATAAGACGCATTCTTGAAGATGTGCGCGGGATCAAGGTGGTGGGTGAGGCACAGAGCGGCGAGACCGCAGTGACGTTCTGTCGCCAACACCATCCGGACGTGATCCTGATGGACATGAACATGCCGGGTATTGGTGGTCTGGAAGCGACCCGCAAAATTCTGCGGATCCGCCCCGATGTGCGGATCATAGTGCTGACCATTCATTCAGAAAATCCGTTCCCCACCAAGGTGATGCAGGCGGGCGCCGCCGGTTACCTGACCAAGGGGGCAGCCCCTGACGAGATGATCCAGGCGATCCGGCTGGTGCACTCCGGTCAGCGTTACATCTCCCCGGAGATCGCACAGCAGATGGCCCTCAGCCAGTTTGCCTCCGCTGACGAGAACCCCTTCAAGTCCCTTTCCGAGCGCGAGTTGCAGATCATGATGATGATCACCAAGGGACAGAAGGTGACCGATATCTCCGAGCAGCTCAACCTGAGCCCGAAGACGGTCAACAGCTACCGCTATCGTCTGTTCAGCAAGCTGGGGATCAACGGTGACGTGGAACTGACCCATCTGGCCATTCGCTATGGCATGCTGGATGCCGATACCCTCTAATCGGGTGGCGTGTGGTCACAAAGGCGGCGAGTGCCGCCTTTTTGCTTTTTGTCGTGCGGGGGCAGTATGCTCTGCCCGTCAATTTTTGCCTTTGTGTGAGCCGAGTAGCTGATGACCCTCTCTCCCGAACCTCTTTTCGACAGCAAGGCGTTTTTGAGCGCCGTGACGCATCAAAGCGGCGTCTACCGCATGTATGACAGCGGTGGCACTGTGATCTATGTGGGCAAGGCCAAGGATCTGAAAAAGCGGCTCGCCTCCTACTTTCGCACCAACGTCGACAGCATCAAGACCCGCACTCTGGTGCGCCAGATCGCCGATATCCAGGTGACCGTCACCCACACCGAGACCGAGGCGCTGATCCTCGAGCACAACCTCATCAAGCAGTACCAGCCTCGCTATAACGTGCTGTTGCGGGACGACAAATCCTACCCCTGGATCATCATCACCGCGCACCAGCATCCGCGCATCGGCGTCCATCGCGGCGCCCGCAAGATCAAAGGGGAGTACTTCGGCCCCTATCCTTCAGGCGGTGCGGTGCGCGAGAGCCTGCACCTGATGCAGAAGATTTTTCCGGTACGCCAGTGTGAGGATGCGGTCTATGCCAACCGCACCCGTCCCTGCCTGCTCTATCAGCTCAAGCGCTGCGCCGGTCCTTGCGTGCCCGGGCTGGTGAGCGAGGCCGAATATGCCCAGCAGGTGGAGCTGGCCAAGCTGTTTCTGGCGGGCAAGAACCAGCAGGTGATAGGCGAATTGGTGGGCAAGATGGAGTCTGCCAGCGGCGATCTGCGCTTTGAAGAGGCGGCCCGCTATCGGGATCAGATCCTGGCGCTGCGCCGGGTCACCGAGCAGCAGTCGGTGAGCGGCAATGTGCTGGACGAACTCGACGTGGTGGGGGTCGCCTTCGAGCAAGGCGCTGCCTGCATTCACGTGCTCTTTATCCGTCAGGGCAAGGTGCTGGGCTCGCGCAGCTACTTCCCGAAAGTGCCGGCCGACACCCAGCTTGACGAGGTGGTGCAATCCTTCCTGCTGCAGTTCTATCTGTCGGGGCAGGGGGGGCGGCAGATCCCGAGCGAGGTGCTGCTCGATGTGGCCCTCGAGGACGAGAGCGTCATCGCCGAGACCCTGAGCCAGACCGCGGGTTACAAGGTGCGGGTGGTGAGCCGAACTCGCGCCGAGCGGGCCCGTTTTATCAAGCTCGCCTCCATCAACGCCGAGACGGCGCTGCGATCGCGGCTGGCTCACAAGAGCACCATTACTGCTCGCTACGACCAGCTGGAAGAGCTGCTGGAGCTGGAGCGCCCCATCGCCCGCATGGAGTGTTTCGATATCTCCCACACCATGGGGGAGCGCACGGTGGCCTCTTGCGTGGTGTTCAACCGGGAGGGGCCGCTCTCCTCCGAATATCGTCGTTTCAACATCGACGGCATCACCGGTGGTGATGACTACGCGGCGATGGAGCAGGCGCTGGAGCGCCGCTTTGGCAAGCAGCAGGAGCCGGACAAGGTGCCGGACGTGCTCTTTATCGACGGCGGCCTCGGCCAGTTGCGCCGCGCCGAAGAGATCCTGGCCCGTCAGCTGGAGTTCCTCGGCGGCAAATACCCGCTGCTGGTGGGGATTGCCAAAGGGGTCACCCGCAAGGCGGGGCTGGAGACCCTGATCATGGGGGAGAGCCACGAAGAGCTGCATTTGCCGGCAGATATGCCCGCTTTGCACCTGATTCAGCATATTCGCGATGAATCCCACCGTTTTGCTATTACCGGCCACCGGGCGCGGCGTGCCAAGGCCCGCACCAGCAGCAGTCTGGAGGATATTCCGGGGGTGGGCCCGAAACGGCGGCAGGCGCTGCTCAAATATCTGGGCGGCCTGCAGGAGGTCAAAAAGGCGAGCGTGGATGAACTGGCCAAGGTGCCCGGCATCAGTCAGGAGCTGGCCCAGACCATCCACGATGGCTTGCACAGCGCCTGAGCAGGGTTAGCGGCATGGCAACATCGCTAACTCCTTGATGCACAAGAGCCGTGACGCGGGGGGGGCGTAAATGCCATAATGGCCCCCGCATTTTGAGAAGATTGATGGATTAAAAAGACCAAGACGGGCGCCAGTGCGGTTGCATCGCAAATCGGCTTTGGCGCACTATGTAGCGACGTACAAGAAGTGGCTGAAAATAATGACAAACATACCTAACCTGTTGACGTTTTTCCGGATTTTGCTCATTCCCGTCTTCGTCATCCTGTTCTATCTGCCTTATCAATGGTCCTATCTGGCTGCCGCCATCATCTTTATTCTGGCCGCTGCTACCGACTGGTTTGATGGCTATCTGGCCCGCAAGCTCAATCAGTCCACCGCCTTTGGCGCCTTCCTTGACCCGGTTGCCGACAAGATCATGGTTGCCGCCGCACTGGTGGTCATCGTCGAACACTACAACACCATCTGGGTCACCATCCCTGCCATGACCATGATTGGCCGCGAGATCATCATCTCCGCCCTGCGCGAATGGATGGCTGAGCTCGGCAAACGCTCCTCGGTAGCGGTCAGCTGGATTGGCAAGTGGAAGACCATGATCCAGATGGTGTCGCTCACCGGCCTTATCTGGCAATACAACGTCTGGATGGTGTGGCTCGCCTACGTGATGCTCTATGTTGCCACCGTGCTCACCTTCTGGTCGATGTTCCAGTACATGAAGGCCGCCTGGGGAGATCTGACCCACCACGCCAACCTGTGAGTCACATGCGCCGCAAGGTGAGGTTTCCGCTGATTTGAGGCAGGAAACGACCAAAGGCGCTAAAACTGTTCAAAAAGGGCAAAAAATGCCCGAACGATCAGGTAATTAAATATTTCTGGTTGACTGGGCGAGGAACATCGCTAGAATGCGTCCTCGTAGTCAGGCAGTCAGCCAGACCAATGCGGGAATAGCTCAGTTGGTAGAGCACGACCTTGCCAAGGTCGGGGTCGCGAGTTCGAGTCTCGTTTCCCGCTCCAAATTCAGACAATAGAGAGCCAACTCTCTTTTGCATGGCGCGTTAGCAAAGCGGTTATGCAGCGGATTGCAAATCCGTTTAGTCCGGTTCGACTCCGGAACGTGCCTCCATATTGACAAGCCCGCCACGCGAGCTTGATACCGATTGCGGTGCCCGAGTGGTGAAATCGGTAGACACAAGGGATTTAAAATCCCTCGCTTTTCGAGGCGTGCCGGTTCGATTCCGGCCTCGGGCACCATTAATTCAGATAGATTTCAATGATTTACAAAGGCCGCTAGTGATAGCGGCCTTTTTGTTTTACATCATTCCTAAAACTTCCTAATACTCTGTCCTAATATTTCAGCGTTTTTTCACGCTATCAACAGCAGGGACAACTTCGATTGAACGGTCGTAAGCTGCAACCTGCGCCTCCGTTTTGTGCCCGCTGATCCGCTGCTTATCACGACTGCTACCTTCTACATCGGATATGGCCTTCGCCTTGATGTCGTGGAAGGTGAAGTCCATAGGCCAACCAGTTTGTTCCCTTGCTGTCAGCACGGCCTCCCGCCAAGCAGCATTAAAACCGTTGTCTGTATATGGAGTACCATTTGGCTTACAGATGACATAGGACGAACGTACCACCGAGCCGGCAAGTTGTTTTGCCTGTTCTATTGCAGCGATCAATCTTGGTGACCATGCCTTGATCTGGATCTTTGAGGTCTTGCTCTGTTGGATGGTTATGCCTTCTTCGCCGACCTGTGACCATCTCATCGCGAGAACGTCACCTTTCCGAGCTGCACATAGATAGCTCAGCTCCATGGCAACTCTGACAGCTGGCCTTGCAGCGTCCATAGCGGCCTGAAATTCTAGGTCGGTTATGTACCTTGTCCTGGCCTTTTCTTTAAACTGGCGCACCCCTTGGCAAGGGTTGCTTTTCACCTTTCCCCGTTCGTATGCCCACCGGAAAACCCGGGAGAAAAAAGCCTTCTCTCTATTGGCTTGCACCTTCGAGTTTTGGCCTCGTTTATCCATGTACTTTCGGATGTGTGGTGACTCGACTCGTGACGGGTCCATACCGCCAAATACCTTGATGACCGGTATGGAGTATTTTCTATAATCCTTCTGAGTCGTAGCGCTCAGGTCATTGAAGTCTGCCGATTCAAAGAATTCATGAACTAAGCGTTTGATCGTATCTCCATCCTGCTCGGCCATTATGTGTTCATATGCGGCCCAGACGGCAGATTGCGTTGCTGCAAGCGGAGCCAAGCGAATGGCTCCACCGCTACGAGGATGAAATTCAAATGCTGACTTGCCCCTGTAAACTCTTGGGGGTAACCAAGTGTCAGACTTTCTGGGTCTCCCCATTAGATTGCCTCTAAGTTAAACCCATCACCATCTCGTGGTGACATACCTCTCCCTGCCAATGTTGGCAGCGGCCACCTTATATTCTCGCTTGTTGTGCGGATTTTACCGCCTTTTCCCTCAACGAAATAAATCCCGTTCCGTTGCAATACCTCTTTCTGTTTTGATGGTGTTGCATAGCCAGTAAGCTCTTCCAGTTCCTGTTCTGTCAGGATATGAAACGGCATTTGAGCCCCCTATTTCATTACGCCTCACGGCGAGAGGGGCGGCTACTGGAGCCGCCGGTTGTTCTGTCGTGCCTCAGATGCAGTTCATCAGCGATGGGTGTCCTGCGAATCTAAAGAACGGGATATCGTCGTCAAACTGAGGTGGTGGCTCGTTGTAGTTCTGGTTGGACTGGGCTGGCTGCTGGGGTGGTCGTCCATATCCGCCCTGTGGCTGCGAGGCTGGCACCTGCTGCTGACCGGTACCCTGGGGCCTGCCGCCAAGCATCTGCATCACGCCGGTGAAGCTATCGACCAGCACCTCGGTGGTATAGCGCTCCTGGCCGCTCTGGTCCTGCCATTTGCGGGTCTGCAGCTTGCCTTCCACATAGACCTGGGAGCCCTTCTTCAGGTACTCACCGACCACTTCTGCCAACTTGCCCATGAACACTACGCGGTGCCACTCGGTGCGCTCTTTCTGCTCCCCTGTCTGCTTGTCACGCCACGTTTCAGAGGTGGCCAGGGTGATGTCGGTGACGGCGCCGCCGCTCGGCATGTAGCGCACTTCCGGATCCTTACCGAGATTGCCGATCAGGATGACTTTGTTGATACCGCGGCTGGCCATCAGCGAGCCTCCAGCGTCTGGTGGAGTTGCTGGAACTTCTCATTTACCTGGCGCCACTCTGGATCTTTGGCGCTCTTGAGGCATCGGATACGGCGGGCCATGGCGAACTTGGCCTTGCTCAGCATATTGGCGCTGGCGGCGTGGTGCTGGGCCTTCTTGTAGGAGAGTGCTGCGTCGGCAAAGTTGCCTGACTGCTCTTGCTGGATGGCCTGTGCCATATCATCGCGGTAATTGCGTTGGTGGAGTTTGGTGCTCATCGTGTCCTCCCGGACAGTTGCTATCTGTTACATCGCGGCCAGTGTGGCCAGTATCAGTGCTGTGCCAGCCAGAATTGCCAGCCCTTCAATCTGTGATCGTTTCAATCTCCTGGAACTCCAGCTCGTTGAAGTTGAGATATTGGGCAGGGGCCTTATCAATGGCGGCCAGCCTGATCTGTTGGTGGGTCATCGGGTGGTGTGCCTCGATGGTGCCGGTCAGGCGATCCGGCGCAGAGCCCAATTCGGTCGCGGCATTCAGGGTGTAGCTGTAGCGGTGCATTTTCCTGCTCCTTTAGAGGTGTCTATCTGCCAGCGGTACCCGCCGTGTTTTTCCTGCTGGCCGGCAAGGCAGCGGGTGATACCAACTCGGACAAAACCGCCCTTGTTCTCTGCGTCGGTGACGCTGTCGAACCGGACTACCAGATCCCCGCAAGTCCCTATCACTGGGGTCTTGCGCCACTGCGGTGGCTTCACCACGTCAACATAGAGGCGGCGAGTGTGGCGGCCACGGCCGTTATCCCCGACCAGACAGAAGTGCTCAACCCGGGTAGTGAAGCGGGACTCTCTGTGGATCTGCCCCATCACAATGCTGGCCTCGCTGACAGTGAGGGAGAATTCGGCGGCCACCTCGGCACTGATGGCCCCGCCTTCCCGGCCGTGAATCCACTCGGCTATGTCCTGCACGATGCTCATCACTGCATCTCCTTGTGGTCAATGCCATACTGGTTGGCCAGCTGGCGGAGTTCTATTTCATTGCGCTTCTGCTGGCGGCGCTTGAGTGCTTCGGCCGCCGATCGGTCTTTCTTCAGGCCTTTGCTGCAGATCAGCTTTTGGCTGTTGAAGGTCGTCATGCTGCCTCCATCAGTGCCTGGATGATTCGCTTTCCAGCCAGTGGCGGGACGGCGTTGCCTGCCATGTGAACGGTCAACCGGTGGTTGTTTGGGCGCTTGATATTGCGCGGGAAACTCATCGCCAGCAGGTTTTCTTCTGCCGTGAGCATCCGCATGCAGTCACCGTCCACGACAGCCCAGCGATCGCGGGTGGTGATGGTGCCGATCGGCCGCTCAATGCTTCGCCCGGTGCGGGTGTTGCCGTAGTAGCTCATCACGAATCGGTCACCGTGGGCCGCTCTGCCGTTGGCAACTCGCTCCAGTGTCGCCTCTGCTCGCCCTGGCTTGGCTATCGGTGACCAGCGCCCTGCTGCAAAGTCAATGAACTGAGTCGCAGGAACATGCTCCAGCTTTGGCAGGTTCAGGGTTAATGGGTTTGCCGAGCGGGTGCATACGATGAACATCCTGATCCGCTCCTGCGGAACACCAAGATCCGCGCAGTTAACTACATGGGGCGCCAAGGCATAGCCGAGAGCCTGCATGGCAGCCGCCCACGCCGGATAGAGCGGCCACTCAAGGAACTCCGGCACGTTCTCTACGATGGCGGCTTGCGGGCGGTGAAACTCAAGGGCTGAGACCACTGCCCACGCTGTTGAGCGACTGGCATCATGCTGCGGGTTGCCGCTGGCTTTGCCACGCGCTTTGCTGTGACCTTGGCAGCAGGGGGAGGCGAGCAGCAGATCATGGCTCGGCACTTGCGTCCAGTCAGCCTGATGCAGGTCTTGGCAGATGTGTTGAGTATCAGGGTGGTTCTCGCTGTGCCAGTGAACAGCTTCTGGCCAGTGGTTGGCGGCCCAAAGCACTTCGCAACCAGCCATCACGGCACCGGTAGACCAGCCACCCAACCCAGAGAACAGGTCGATTGCTTTCATGCTGCCTCCTCTTGCTGCAGTTCGCGCCGGTCGTTGATGATGTCGATCGTTTCTTGCCGCAGCTCGGCAGGCTTGAGATTGGCGGAGCTGTTGTTGATGCAGTTGGTTATCACCTTCGCTTGATGAGCGGCGGCCAAATACATTTCTTCTTTGCTCAATGCCAGCTGTTTGTCGATGCGCTCCAAGTCGCCCAGCACCAGGTTGATGGTCATGGTGGTGGCTTGGGGGACATCGGTTACCCCTTCCTCGTCGTCATCGCATTGGCAGAGAGCGAAGCGGATCTGGGCATTGGTGAATCGGTCATGTTCGGCATGGGCCTCACCAACCGTTCGCGGGTATAGGCTTGCCAACACCGCTATGAATGCTCGCCAGTCGCTGACAGGAAGCTCGTTGTTGTCGAACTCGAATATCATCTCCTGTACTGTGCGGCTGGTCACCGGTTCTTCATCCACTTGCTCGACGGTCATTTGCTCGAGCATATCGAGCTGGTGCTCGGTATGGTTTGGAGTCGGCTCTTTGCTGGCGGCCAGCAGATCGGCAGCCTTTGCCGTGGCCATCTCAAGAAGGTCGTCATCGTCGGACAGGTTGTCGATAATCCAACCTGCCAGTTCGGATGTCTTGGCCGGTGTCAGGATATCGGCATCGTCAATCTGGTAGATCACTGCCTTGACAGCAGGGTGGCGCTGCCAGTGGGGCAGGGTCGGTGTGCGGCCGTGCAACACAAAGCCGTCATGGGCTTGCTTACCAGCTTTGAGGTTGGCCGCCGCCAGCGTCAGGCGATAGCAGATCTCGGACGGTGACTCGCCTTCATCAAACCACCCTTTCAGATAGCTGCGCAGGGTGTTCTGGTCTGCATCTGAGAGCTCGGCAACTTCATCGACATATCGAACCAGATAAAGACCTGGCTCGGCATAGTCAGGGTGATGTGTGCCAATAGTCGTGACCTGCTCAACCTGCTCAGCATGTTTATCTTCACCAATCTCCAACAAAGCCAGCTCTTGAGCTGTGGCCTCATTGGTCTGGTTATCGGTTGCCACCGTAGGCTCCCACTCCGCCGGCGTTGCAACGGCAGGCAGGTCTTGCAGCATGGCGGGCTCTGCATTGACTGACTTAGCAATCGCTTGGCTGGCCTCTTCGTTGAGCGCAACAGCCTGGCGGTGGATCATGTCGAGGATGATCTGGCCTGTGGTGATCAGGTCGTCACGGCGCAGGCGGGCTTCTGGGCGGCGCTCGCCCTGCCAGCTGGCATCGAAGATCACCACAGCGGAGGCGAAACCGCTGGAGCTTGGTTTGTCCTTCTTCGGATCACGCGGGACGTACCAGCTCGGCACTTCAAAGCCGATGCGGCCGCTGATGAACTGGATAAAGTCGGCATCCTCCGGCCACCAGGTTTCGCTAGTGGCGGCCTTGATGAGCAGCATGATCTTGGCGCCCTGCGCCCGCTGCTCGCGGCAGAAGTTGAGGATTGGCTCCATCCCGGTGATGTGGTTGCCATCACCATCGACGCATGGGCGGGAGTAGGGCGGGTTGCCGAAGGCTGCACCACCCAGGCGGCGCAGGTCGGATGCCAGCTCTTGAGTGAGGGCGTTGTCGGCCGCATCGTAGTAGTTCGGCACCAAGGCGTTGCAGTCATCGGCGAACATGTCGAGCACCACCGGCCCCAGGGTGGGGGCGAAGTGGTGGAACAGGCCCCAGGCTAGCGGCTTGGGAGTCTGCCACTGGTCGCCGATCTGCTTGAGTTCGTGGTCAGGCTGGAGCTGGAGCTCTGCCAGTGCTTTGGCGTAGTGGTTCATGCGTCATCACCTTTGCGCTCAGGTTCGCCATCATTGGCAGGCTCAACCTTCTCTGCCGTCAGTACCATTTTGCTGCCGTCGTCCAGCGTCCAGGCTATTTGGCCACCTGCAGCCATAACGAGTTGCCAAACCATCTGGGCCGCCTCGTTAGTGACATCACGACCAGGGTCGTTACCAACCCGCTGACGGCCGCCATTTACGTCTCGCATCTTTGCCAGCTGAATGGTCTTGCTCAATGGAGAGAAGCCGAGCTGCATGCGTGCTGCTGATTTGCTCATGCTGCACTCTCCACGCAAAACGCATCTGAAAGGCGAGCCACCGCCTTGCGCAGACCGGAGGCCGCGCCGGCTGCTCCACCCTTGAGGCGTGAGGTCAGAATTTCACTGCTCAGCTCATCAAGAACATCGGCTGTCTCTTTGATGAATTCGATGAGGGCTGCCTGCTCTTCCTTTACCCGTTGCAGTTCATCTGTCAGGCCGATCCGGCCATTAAGAATGGCTTCCTTGATGGTGTTGTACTCCCAGCAATGGGTCTGGGCGTCGACATATACCCGGATGCCGTTTTGGTGATCATGGCGCTTGCGCTTGATAAACGCCTCGGCCGCATCATTGGTGAAGTGGCTATTTACATGAACCCACTTGTCATCCCAACCGGTAACCGTGTGATCATCAAGTTCGCCAAGGATGTACCACTGGGCTCGGAATCCTTTCAATTCGAGAAAGTCTTTTCCTTCAAGCTCTTGCGCCAATTTATTCAGGTTACCTTGCTGTTCATCGTCGCAGTCATCCCAATATTCTTGCGTGCTGAACCATACCGAGTCGTCGCAAATCACGGCCACTTTGTCGGTGTAGTCTTTGTCTATCCCATAGATGAACTGGCGTGATTGAACTCTGAAGATGGCGTCGGCTGTGCAGTGGTCATGTACGCCTTCACCCACACAGTCGTGGCGTAGTCTTGCCACGAAGTCTGCCCATGAGGCGCTGCTAAGTGGTGCGCCGTGAGCAAGTGATGTTGGTAAATCAGCTTGCTGGATTTCGTTGGTCATGATTTTTCCTCACTCGTTGCGACCCGTACCCCGGATCAGGGCTTGGCCTGCTTGGCCGATTCCGCCTTCTTCGCGATCCTTGCTACTGCGCGGGCCGCCTTGAGGCACTCATCGAACACCTTCCCTTTGGCAAAGCTGGGTGTCCGGTCGAAATAGCGCTTGGCTTCAGCCACGCCCAGCGAGATCGCATGGGTGGGGAATTGCTCTTTCTCCAGCGTTGCCTTGATGTGCTTGGCAATGAACTCGCTTGGGTGCATGGCTGCCTCCGCTATCTCTGAAATTGGTCTCATCACACAAGCGACAGGCAATAGGAGGCCGTGACCCGCTGTTGGGCCGCTATCGCTTGTGGGATAAGGGCCCCGTTGCCGGGGCCAGGAGAGAACATGTTGGGCTGGTTTGGCAGGGTCTGGAGCCCTGTGCCATCGTGAGCGGTGGAACTGCCCTTGATGGCGCCGCCATGGAGGTGACGGTTGGTGTTGCTTGTTGGTTAGCTGTCAGCCCGAGCAGCCAGATCAACATCAGGAGTAGTAACCACATGCGTTGCACCTGTGGTGAGGCTGAGCGCTTCACAGCGAGTCAGCCGTTCTTGTTGTCGGCACCAGTGCGCCCTCACGGGCAGACCTACCATTTCGAAACTGTCGCCTCTCGGCGAGGGCCTTGGTGGCGCTTCACAGCGTGACCAGGCGACCGCGTAACCCTGCGGTGGGAGATATGATCACCTCCTTGGGGTGGTCAAATCGGTTGGCTGTGGTGTCTTACGATTGCACTTCCTATCGGCACCTCCCGGCTGCTCGCAGCTTATGGGATGGTTATCACCACAACTGTGGATTGCACTGGTCACCGGATCTCTCGTGCTGTACCCCATGGGCCTAGGTTCACCTGCAATGCAATCCCAGTTGTGTCCCGGCCTTTCACCGGGTGGGTGGCTGGGGAGTCAGACCCGCCACTCGCTTCGTTCGCTTTAACTTCGCTGTCTTTCCAGCTGCCAGCCGGTCACTGATTTTGTTTTCCGGTCACCCTTGTCGGCACGCATTACACCTTTCAAGGGGAGAGCGGGGAGGTGAATCAGCCCGGTTGCCGGTGTTATATCCCCAAGCGGTCTGTTGCCACCGCTGCCAGTTTTCGCTGGCCCTCCGGCTGGGGTCGTCTTTCGCACTAGGCATTATTCGGTTTCTGTTTACGAGATAAATAGTAACCAGTGGTTTCTGTTGGGTCAACTATCGGTTTCACATTTTTTTTTGGATTTTTTTGACTTGCTCGAAGGGGGTAGAATGAGGCCATCAAAAACAAGGGGGGAGTGGTTGAAATGGATGTGGTTGGGATTTTGCTGACGGTGGTACTTTTACTTGTCATTCCTATCGGATTTTTGCTTGGCATGATTAATCCGAACTGGGTGAGGATGGTCGGGAGGCCTCAGGTTTTTTTTCGTTTTTCAGCTATGGGGTTTGGTTGTGTTGTCCTGTTGATCATCGTTGCCCTGTTGAGTCCCAAGGATAGTGATGTCCCCACCACCTCGGAGGCTACAGATACCAAACAAAATGAAAGCTATGAGAGCAAGGATCTGTCGTGGTTTATCGAGCAAGATGCAGGCGAGCGCAGAAATGTAGTGAATGGTTTGATGGCTGCAGCCAAGTTAGATGGGAAGGAGTCTGAGGCGTTCTATACCTGCCTGAGCGACTACGCAAGCAGCAAGTCCAAGGAGTTGTCTGTGGCGCAGGTATTTGGCTGGTGCGAGCGGGAGTTCAACAGTGAGCCAGCCAAGTTTAGGGATCACTTCAACGAGCTTGATGCTAAAGACGAATCGGTCATGGGTTACCTCATGTGTAAGCGGCTAGTCGAAACTCAGCTGCTTTCGCCATCAACAGCAGATTTCCCGTTCACATCAGATGGGTCATGGTCAATGGGGCGCCAGCGCTACGTCTACAAACTGCACGTTGATTCCCAGAACGCCTATGGCGCGATGGTGAGAACCAATTGGCACTGTGATGTGCAATACAAAGGGCTTGGGGAATCAGCGGATATCAATAACTGGACGCTCCACAAGCTGGAGCAGCAGTAGCAAGCAGGGGCGCAGGGAGCGCCCTTACTCTTCCTGCACGGCACAGCGCACCACGCCGCAGATGGAGACCTCTTCGGTCACGGGGATCATCTTGTACTGTGGATTGAGCGGCTTGAGGAACCATTGCCCAGCATCACGCACCAGCTCTTTAAAGGTGGTCTCGTCGCCGATCCGGGCGATGACGCGGCGGCCTGCATCCGGCGCCACATCGGGATCGACGATCAGCACGGTTCCCTCAGGATAGGAGCGGCCCCCATCGCGAGACACCATGGAGTCACCTTTCACCCGAACTGCATAGGCGCGGCCACCCACTCTGACGGGGCTAGGAATCCGCTCGTCGACCTCTTGCGGCAGCGGGATATCGCCATTGCTGCAGAAGTTGCCGGCCTGCACCCAAGAGATAACCGGCACCAGTCCAACCTGATCGGCAAACTCTTCCAGGTTGCTATCTTCTCCGGTCAGCATCCACTGTACTGACTTGCCAATGATCTGGGAGATTTCCCCCAGACGCTTCACTTCCGGCAGGCTATCACCAGACAGCCATTTTGAAATTGCAACGCGCGACGGGGCATCTCGCAACATGCTTCCTAATTTGCCTGCGCGTCCGCGTTCGGCGAACCCTTTATCTTCCAGCGCTTCGTTCAGGCGTTTGGCAAAGGCTATTTTGTCGGCCTCGTAACGAGCCATGTCTTCGCTTCTCTGTTGCATCTTTGGTTCCCTCTATTGTCCTCGCCTTCATTGAAAACTTTCAGTTGCCTGCAAAAGAAACTATTGGTTACACTTGTGCCTGTGATAAATGAACAGGACGCCCAGATGAACGCGCTGCTTGAGCGATTCCAGACTAAAACCGCGCTGGCGACAGCGCTTGATGTAACCCCTCAGGCAGTAGTGCGAGCATTCAAACGGAATGTTGTGCCAGCAACCTGGGTGCCGAAATTGCTGAAGCAAGGGTTGAGCCAAGACGAGATTTCATCGCTTCCCATTGCTGACCGAGCTGCCGACATCTTGGCGGCATTGAAATCGCAAAACCAACATGGAGCAGATCATGACACAGCAAACCGAAACTTCCACGTTAAGTAAACCTTCGGTTTCACGTCCGAACGTTTTAGTTGCTGCCTATCTGCTCGGCAAGAGTCACAACATTAGCGAGCTCGCCCGCCTGATGGGTAAGGGTGAGACCGTGCTGGCCAACAAGCTGAACCCGGATTGCGACAGTCACCATCTGAACCTTGGTGAAGCTGTCGCGGTCACTGAACTCACTGGCGACCACCGCATTGTGGAAGCCTGGGCAGCCAGCCTCGGCAAGGTGCTGGTTGACCTGCCTGCCGGCGTCGTCAGTGATGACGATCTGGTTGAGCAGGTGCTGCTGGCCCAGTCGGTGTTCGGCAAGTTGATGCAGGCCATTCATGATGCCCGCGCTGACGGCGTTATCGACCGGGTTGAGCACAGCCAGATTGAGCGGATTGGTACCCAAGCAGCAGAGCATGTGCTTGGCCTGATCAGCACTACCGCCGCCAACGTGCGGAATCTGCCGGCAGCTGCTGGCAAATAGAAACAAGGCGGCCCCGCACTGCGTCAACAGTCGGGGCCATGGTTCAAGCATCGAAAGAGGATGTGAACATGGAAAATCATACGGATATCAAGCCCATTGGGCAAGCGTGGGATGAAGTGGAACTTGAAGAGATCAATGCATGGTCTCGCGCTTACCACCCCGTCAAATCGTGCGGGAGTCGTAGTGGCTCACCCCGACGCAATGTGATCCCCGAGGTGCTGCCACGCCTGGTTGATGGCATCAGTGGCACCTATCTGGTCTATGGCAGCTTCAAGAGCGGGATCAAGATCCCGGTTACCGCCGAGCAGGCCAAGCGCCATCTGCAATGCCTGATGCAGCACCTGCAGGAGGTTCGCCATGGGTGATGTGATCAGACTGGCGGCCCATGCGGTCGCCCCTATCAACAGGAAGGCGAGCAGCAACATGAGTGACAACCGTCGCAGTGGATATGTGGTGTGCTGGCGTTCGTTGCTGCAAGCCGACTGGGCCCGCAATGCCACCAAGCTGGCGGCCTGGATGCGATTGATTGGTTTGGCCTCTTACGAGGCGGGCTGTGTGCGCTACAAGGGCCGTGACTGGTACTTGACGCGCGGACAGCTGGTGATCAGCGCCACCGAGCTGGGACAGCAGCTATGTGACGAGCGCGGGCGTGGTCTCGACAAGAAGGCTACCGAGCGCCTGCTTGGCTGGTTCGCCAAAGAGGGGATGCTCGAACTGCGTGGTACCCCTTGGGGCACCATCATCGAGATCTGCAACTACGACGACTATCAGGCAGCCATGCAGCCGGTCACCTCTAATTGCGAGTCATTCTCAAAAGAGCAGTTTGAGGGCGCAACAAATGGGGCGCCCATAGGGGTACACATCGGGGTTCCGACCGTCCCGCCAAAAGCCTTTGCTGATGCGGCCTTGAGTGGTGATGCTGTCGCGCCGACTGTCGCGCCCATCGGGGCCCCGACCGTCACGACAACAGAACAAGAAGTGAAAGAATTAGATAGTACAGAGGATCTTAAACAGATCTCTTGTCCGGTTTCTGACGAAACCGAACGAGACCAGAAGCGCAAGGTCACTCTGGTGGTGAGCTCTGAGGCGAAGGAGGTGCTGGCGCACTTCAACGCAGTAGCCGATCGCCGCTATCAGGCCAAGCCTACCGCCCTGCAGAACATCAATGCCCGCCTGGCTGATGGCTACTCGGTCGCAGATCTGCAGCTCGTAGTGGACTTTAAGACCGCTCACTGGGCTGCTGACCTGAAAATGAGCGAGTACCTTCGCCCGATGACTGTGTTTGCCCCGCAGAAGTTCGAGAGCTATCTGGCAGCTGCCAAGCGCTGGAACTCCATCGGCCGCCCGCGCTGTGTGAACGGCGAGTGGGAGGGCTACGAGCGCAAGCGCCCCATGTCAAACCTGGCCAATGCCCAGAAACAGGCCCAAGCCATCATGGCTAACTCAGGAGTCGGCTATGACGATAACACAATCCTCTGAGGTGGCTGTGCTGCACCGAGGCGCTCTGCAGGCCGAGCACGTTGCTGCAGATCCGCTGACTCTGTTTCTGGCCAACGAGCTGTTTCCGATGATGATCGCTTACTGGCCTGCCAGTGCCAACCAGCTGGACAGCAACGCCACCGGCACTGCGAAGGCTTGGGCCCTGACCATCAAGGGGTTCCCTGTCGGCTTGGTGCGTGAAGCGGTGTTCAAGCTGGCTGATGATGCCGATCGCCAGTTCGCCCCGCGCCCTGCCGAGGTGAAGGCGCTGATGGCGAGCATGATGCAGGCAGCTCAGCCTACCGCCAGGACAGGGCAAACCATTTCGATTCGGGCTTGTGAGATGGAGGCCACGGTTCGCGTGTATTTGCGGGTGGGGAAGGTTGATGAGTTGGTGACTGACGATGCCGTAGCCGCAGAGTTGGAGTCGATTTTATCCGATAAGCGCCGCGCAGGTGTCACTGTGACAGGGAGGATTTCGTGATGGCCAGTCAATTCAATGCGACTGCTGAGCGCGATGTGCGTGAGGCGCAGTTCTGCCGGGTTGCAATCTATCCGCCGGTGCGCGGCTGGGTGGGGGGG
>NZ_JRGK01000265.1 GCF_000764645.1 Aeromonas finlandensis | reverse complement strand
CCCTCTATCTGGTGGCCTACTATCTGGGGGCCAGTCTGGGTGGGCTTTACTTGCACCCGTTCTGGGAACGGGGTGAGCTTGGAGGATTGGTCATGGGGATTGAACTGGTCCTCATCCTGACGGCAGGCTTGAGCCTCTGGCTCGGTCGACTCAAGCTGCGAAGCGAATCGCCACTGTCTGCCCAGCAACCCCACCGGCACGGGTAACGGGATCTGTGCAAGCAGGGACCGATAGCCATCTCGCAGTCAAGAACCGCCAGATAGCAAAAGGGGTCACACCGGTGACCCCTTTTGTCGAGTTATTCAAGAGCCTGTCCGGCTCGCACGGCATTGTGCGCACAATCAATCATGCTCAAAATAATCCGCAGGCACCGCCACCACCGCACCGGTCGCCACCTCTTCGGCGATAACCTCAGCCAGCGGGCGCAGGTGAAACTTGATCTGACCGGAGGGCAACATCAACCCGATATCGGGGTTACGGGTATCCAACATGTTGCCGGTTTTGAACGGCAGCTCGGGATAGTGCGCCACCAGCGCCTGCAGTGAGGCGACCACCAGCTCGATATGCTCCAGTCCCGCCTGATGGTCACGACCCGGTTTCGGCGCAGCCAGTTCGATACAGGGCACCAGCACCTCACCAGCCAGCAGCGGCTGATGCAACTGATAAGTGGCGATGGGACGACTGCCAATCATCCCCTCCACCAGCAAGGAGCCCGCCTCAGTCAGCACAGCACAGAGCGCGCGGTACTCCTGCAAGGTGGCCGCCCGATAACAGAGGTGATCGACCATTGGCTGGGGAATCGTGACGCCACTGGCGGCCAGTTCGGCCAACAGCTGAGAAACAAATGGGGCCATTGGCCCCAGTGTGGAATCGAGTGGATGAGACATGGTTACCATTTCTTCTTGGGTTGAAACAGGATATCGAGCTCGTCGGCTTCCTTGTCCTTGATGTTTTGCAGATCCTGCGCGCTGTTCTGCTGCTGCAGCTCTTCGAGTTCCTTGAGCCCCTGGCGCATATCCTCTTCGCGGGCCATCAGGTAAGGATCCTTGTCGCTCACGCTGGCCATCGCCGACAGTCCCTTGGTATAGAGCTGGCGGCAAGTGCCATATTGGCCCTGAATACGGGCATCCATCGCCCGCTTGACCAGATTGGAGATATTGATTTTAAGCTGCATCAGTTCGAGTCGGCGCTCTTCCTGAGCAAACCCCTGGGGGTCAATCTTGCCCTTGTTGTGTTCGACCCGCAGCACGGCGCGCATCTTCTTGACCAGTTGCAGCATCTGGATCGCCTGGCGGTCAGACTCCGGCGTTTTGAAATGCCCCTCATCCTGCGCGCTGTAGTTCTCCTGCACGTTTTTTATCTGACTCTGCACATCGGCAATGCGCTGTTTTATCTGGTTGTTGGGCATCACCTGAGCGATGGCGCGATAGGCATCAAGGATCCGGTGCTGCAGCAGCAACACCATATTCTTGGAGAAAGGCACCAGATTGACGTTCAGCAGCACCTCTTCGGTCTCGTCAGCCACCGTTTTGTGTCTGGCTACGGCATGACGTTTGTCCGCCTCCGCCTTCTGTTTATATTGCTGCACCACGTTATAGGCGATAACCAAAAACAGGAGTGCGCCGATAGACAGCAATACCAAAGTTAAAATCATAGGATGTCCAAACCCCTGTCCCTATCCAATTGCGTGATCCTACAACAGCTTACCCACTTAAGGTAGCCTGCAGATCCCCCCTTGCCCACGATGTGTCGCCAAGCTGTGCTCCCGGTCTCAGGGAGAGATGGGAGGATCAGGGTTGATGACCATAGTGGTCACCTCCCCATAGTATCGCCCATCAGCGCCATTACTTGAGGTTAAAGCCCCGTGATTGCAGGAAGCCCAGCATGAAGGGACGGGACTCCTTGCCCAGAATGGTGCGGATCTGGCCGCTCCAGGTCTGCTGCTTGTTGTTGCTGCTGCGGGCCTGATAGTAAGCCGCGATCTGCTGATCGTATTGGGCCAGCAGGTCATGATCCAGCTCACATTGGTAGCGATCCTGATGCACCACCAGCCCCTTGGGCAAGCGGGGCTTCTGCTCCGGCTGCTGGGCCGGATGGCCGAGACAGAGACCAAACAGCGGGATCACCTGATGGGGCAAGCCGAGCAGTTCGCTCACCTCGGCCGGATGGTTGCGAATGCCGCCGATATAGACCCCGCCCAGCCCCAGCGACTGCGCCGCCAGCAGGGCATTTTGCGCCATCAGGGCGCCGTCGATGGCACCGATCAGCAGTTGCTCCGCATAACCGGTCTGGGCCTCGGACACAATCTGGGAATGACGATGGTAATCGGCGCAAAACACCAGAAACTCCGCCGCCTGTGCCACATAGGGCTGGTTACCCGCCAGCACGACCAGCTGTTGGCGCGCCTCGGATGCCGTCACCCGAATAATGCTGGTCACCTGCAGGAAACTGGAACTGGATGCGCTCTGGGCAGCGGCAAGAATGGCATTCAGCTGATCGGGGGCAATGGGCTCAGCCGTGAATTGGCGAATGGAGCGATGGGAAAGGATAAGATCGATGGTCGGATTCATGGCACCTCCAAAATGAGGTAACACCATAGCGAAAAAAACGAGGGAGCCCAAGGCTCCCTCGTACAGTCAGCTGGCTATCTGTGCGTCAATCAGTCAAGCGGGTAACACCCGACCTGACAATCAACCACGAAGCCACTCTCCTCGACCTGTGCCACGGTCAGCGGTTTGCTGAAGAGGTAGCCCTGGAATACATGGCACCCCTGAGTCTGCAAGGCGGCCAGCTCATGGGGCTCCTCCACCCCTTCCGCCATGATCCCCAACCCAAGGTTGGTCGCCATGGCAGCTGTCGCCCGGATCACCGGCAGATTGAGCCCGACCACGAAGGTTCGATCCAGCTTGATCGTGTCGATGGGCAAGCGATTCAGGTAAGCAAGGGATGAGTAGCCGGTGCCAAAATCGTCGATAGCAATCTTGATCCCCTGCTCGCTCAACGCATCCAGAATGCCGAGGCACCCCTTCATATCGAGCATCAGCACGGTTTCGGTCAGTTCCAGCGTCAGCAGTGAGGCATCCACCCCATGCTTTTCAAGCTGATTGCGGACTTGTCCTGGCAGGGAAGATGAGAGCTGGAAACCGGACAAGTTGACGGAAACGGGGACTCGCTTCTTAAAGCGCGCCTTCCAGCTGGCTACCTGCGCCAGCGCGGTGGAGAGCACCCAACTGCCGATCTCGCGGATCAGACCCATCTCTTCGGCCAGCGGGATAAACTCCACCGGCGAGACATGACCAAGCACCGGGTTATACCAGCGCAGTAACGCTTCATAACCGATCAGGCGCTTGCTGGCCGCATCGACCTGCGGCTGATAACAGAGGCTCAACTCCTGACGGCCGATAGCCTTGGCCAGAAACTGCTTGAGATTGAGCTTGCGTTGCAGGGTCTGCTGCATGCTGGGGGTAAAGCGCTGCCAGCGCAACCGTCCCATCTGTTTGGCCTGATACATTGCCATGTCGGCACGGGTGATGAGGTTGTTCCCATCGTCCGCATCATCGGGATAGATGGCAATACCGATACTGCCGCCGATGGTCACCTCCGGCAGCCCGCTCAGCTGCAGCGGTTTGGTCATCTGGGTGAGCATTTGATCGGCCACCTCTTGCGCCCGATCCCCCTGATTGCCCAGCGGCACCAGCGCAGTGAACTCATCACCGCCAAGGCGCGCCAGCTCCACATCCCGCGGACAAATCTGTTTGAGCCTTCCCGCGACCCGCTCCAGCAGGCGATCCCCCGCCTTGTGGCCGTAGTTGTCGTTGACCAGTTTGAAGTTGTCGAGATCCATGAACACCAGCGCAAAACGCTCGCCAAGCCCGCAATAGGCCTCGAGCGATTTCATCAACCCATAGCGATTGAGCAAACCGGTCAGGGAGTCGTGCCAGGCGAGATGGCGGTGTTCCAGCTCTTCAAGCTTGCGATCGGTGATGTCCCGCATGGTGAGCAGAATGCGGGCCCCCTGCTGGATATAGCGGAACTGATACTGGAACCAGCGCATCCCCTTGAGGGTTCGGCACTCCCCCTCAGTCACCACCTCATCGAGACGGGAGAGCTTCTGGTAAAAGCTGTCATCATTGCCGGAGAAGACTTGGGAGAGCTTGGCGACCTGGTGACCGAAACACATTTCGAAGTGATAGTTGCCACTCTCGAAAACGCCCCGGCTATCAAACAGGCAGGCCAGGGTGTCGCCGGTCGCCAGAGAGGACTCCTGATAGAGCGTATCGGAGTCGAGCACCGCTTCGGTCATCATCATCAGCCGGCCAGCCAGCTGAATACCGGAGAGGCGCAGATAGATCTGCTTCTTGACCCCCTTTGGGGAGAGGGTCCACCACTCGTTGTAACTGCGCCCCTGCTGAAAATCACCCAGATAGCGCTGCAGCAGCAGATCGATGGCGGTTGCCATATCGGCAGAGAAGTCGCGGGAGCAGAGTTCGTCGAGAGACGTCGCCTCCCACACGGAGAGCGCGGCGCTGTTTGCCCAGAAAATTTGGTGATGTTCAATGTCATAAACCCAAATCGGAGTATGCAGAACATCCATGGTTTTCAGTAACCGTTCGTCAAGCGTATTCATCTGGTCAAGGTCATTCATGCTGGGTGGTCACTGGTTAACCGGAAAACAAATCTAGCAAACCGCCATATGCAGAATGCAAGGTGCAAACACCTCTCTGCCACCATTTATTAACATGGCCAAGAGCAAACACACTATTTCAGAAATCAATAACAGGAGGGCATATCCAGTGATACAGGGAAGGTCTCTGCCAATATTCCTGTTAAACCGAGCAAATTACACTGTCGATTTTTAACTTTTTTCCCCAGTAAAAACAAGCACTAAGAGCTACCCACTCGAGACCCAGCCAAATCATGTCGCCGTGCGTGGCAACAAATTTATTATTAACATTTACATCAACAACAAAAATAGTCGTCATTCAGTTCACGAAACTTCTATTAATTAACCAAGCGGATGGATAAACAGGCAAAAAAACACCAGTACGAACAATATTTCTGCATTGACAAGGAACTTAAATACCTCTTACTCATTATCCGGCAGAACAAGGGCAAAACGTGAATATGTGATCATCATCGCACTTTAATCGGGCGTCGATATGGCTTGCCAGCAGCACAATCAGGTACGACCACACCAACCACAAAAGCCAATTCATCGCCAAAAAATCATTTCATCATCTCGCCCACTGCAAAAGTAACGAGTTCAATGCTGCCACCAGGATGTAGCCAATTCGTAAACAAACCACGGCGGAAAAAAGGTATCAGCAGAAATCGAATCCAGATCAATTAAACGCTGAATTACGCTTGCCAACCAGGGACGCTCTTTTTATGGTTGCCCCCTTGTTACACCCAGAACAGCGTTTATGAAGCACATCGAAGAGTTCTACCTGTTCGTCAAGGTGGTGCAAGAGGGGGGATTCTCCCACGCTGCAGCCGCACTGGGCATGCCTACAGGCACCATCAGTCGACGCATTTCCCAGCTGGAAGAGCACTTGGGCTGCTCCCTGCTACATCGCTCTACCCGCAAACTCCGTCTTACCGATGATGGGCTCAGATACTACGAACGTCTCTGCACGCCGCTCGCACAAATCGAGCAGGCCACCAGCGAGATCCAGGGTAAAGAGGCCGACATCACCGGACTTATCCGGATAGCCGCGCCGATCGCGCTCTCCAACACCATCCTCATCGATATGCTGGCCGAATTCGGGCTGGACTATCCCGAGGTACAGTTCGATATCACCCAAACCAATGATCACCAGCACCTGTTCGACAATGATCGGGATCTGGTGTTCTTCAACGGTGAGCTGCCCCAATCACTGCCCAATGCGATCTGTCTCGGTCATATCGAGTACGGTCTGTTTGCCTCGCCGCTCTATCTGACCAAGAAGGGAACCCCCTCCCACCCCAACCAGCTGGAAGAGCACGATCTCATCTACTGCTGGCCACACCAGCACTGGCAGCTGACTGACAAGGATGGCCAGAGCGTCTGCATCAAACGCAACGCCAAACTGACCGTCAACCAGACGCAGGCCGCAGTGCGCGCAGCCCGGCGCCATCTGGGGATCGTCAACGCCCCGCTGCACTATCTGAGCAGCTTCCTCCATGACGAGCAGTTGGTACCGGTGCTGACCGACTGGCAAACTGGCAATCGCCCCTTCTACATGTTGTGTTGCCAGCACCAGTTCGCCCCGTTGCGTGTTAAGATGTTCGTTGAATTTGTTGAAAAATACTCAGCGCGCTATCGCAATCGGCAATGGGACAACCAATTTTCACAAGGTGATAGCCTCACCCATTGCATCTGACCGTTAGCGGGCCACACTTATAGCACCCGTTGCCAACAGAGCCTGCCTAACGCCATGAATGTATTGATATGTGATGACTCCGGGTTCGCCCGCAAACAGCTGGCGCGGGCGCTCCCGGCCGACTGGAAAGTCGATTTGCACTACGCGGCCAATGGTCTCGAAGGGATCGAACAAGTGCTGATGGGTCATGGCGATCTCATCTTCCTCGATCTGACCATGCCAGAGATGGACGGTTACGGCGTGCTGGAGACCCTCCAACGGGAGGGGCTGCGCAACAAAGTGATCGTGGTCTCAGGCGATATCCAACCAGAGGCCTATCAACGGGTTATGGGGCTGGGGGCGCTCGATTTCATCAAGAAACCCGCCGCCCCCGAAACCCTGCTCGCCCTGCTCAAACAACACGGCTTCTGGAGTGCCACCCCGAGCGGTCATGCGGGCGCCGCCGAGCAGTTGCCCGACGGGGTGGTAGCCGATGTGGGCGTCAAGATCACCCCCGAAATTCGCGATGTCTATCAGGAGCTGGCCAACGTCTCCATGGGTCAGGCGGCCGACTTGCTGGCCCGTCTGCTCAACGCCTTCGTGGTGCTGCCTATCCCCAACGTCAACGTGCTGGAGGTCTCCGAGCTGCACATGGCCCTCTCGGCTGCCGCGGATTCGGATACCCTCTCCGCCGTCTGTCAGGGCTTTATCGGAGCGGGGATTGCCGGCGAAGCGCTGATCCTGTTCCATGACTCCAGCTTCAAAGATTTGGCCAAGCTGATGAACCATCAGGGGACGCTGGATCGCACCGCCGAACTGGAGCTGTTGATGGATACCGCCAACGTACTGATCGGCGCCTTCCTGCGCGGCTACGCCAACCAGCTTGATACCCCCTTCAGTCAGGGCCACCCGGTGGTGCTCGGTCAGCACAGACCCATCAACGAGCTGATCAACACCAACAAGAGCCGCTGGCGCCGTACGCTCGCCATCGAGATCAACTACCGGATCCAGGATTACGCGGTGCAGTGTGATCTGCTGCTGCTGTTTACCGAAGATTCCATCGCCACCATGAACAACAAAATCATGCACATGCTCTAGGAGTGACTATGGAAATCCGTGAATTTCATTGGCTGATGAACATAGTCCAGAACCTGGACGTAGGCTTGGTGGTGCTCGACAAGGAGTACAAGGTACAGGTGTGGAACGGCTTTATGGAGAGCCACAGCGGTCGACTGGCTGGTGAAGTGCGCGACGGCGTGTTGTTCGAGCTGTTCCCCGATGTGGACAAAGCCTGGTTCGAGCGCAAGGCCAACATGGTCTTCAAGCTCAACAACCGCGCCTTCAGCACCTGGGAGCAGAAGCCCTATCTGCTGCGTTTCTCCAACTACCGCCCCATTACCGGCTCGGCCCCCCACATGTTCCAGAACCTGACCCTGGTGCCACTGGCCGATTTCGGCGGGCAGGTGACCCACATCGCGGTGATGATCTACGATGCCACCGATGAGGCCATGCTGATGAGCGGCCAGCGGCAGGCTTAAGCTTGCTGCAAATAACAGAGGGCGCCGCGGCGCCCTCTGTGATCTCGGTATAAACAAGTCTCTGTATAACGTCTACCTCACCAAGCACTATCAACGCGCGCCGAGATACTCGGTAAAGGCGTCGATCACCTCTTCTATGTCGTCATCGTTGATCTGCAGATGGGTCACCAGCCGCAGCTCGCCGTAACCGGAGAAGAGGATCCCCCGCTCCTTCATAAAGGCGAGCAGAGGGGCCGATTCCCCCTCTCGCAGCCGCAGGAACACCATGTTGCTCTGCACCTGCGAGAGGTCGAGCTCGATGCACGGCAGCGCCGCCAGCCCTTCAGCCAGCCGTTTGGCACGGCGGTGATCATCGGCCAGACGGGTCACATGCTGCTCAAGAGCAAACAGACCGGCTTGCGCCAGAATGCCCGCCTGACGCATGCCGCCCCCCAACATTTTGCGCAGACGGCGCGCACGGGCGATGAAGTCGTGACTGCCCACCAGCAGTGAGCCAACCGGTGCCCCCAACCCTTTGGAAAGGCAGATCGAGATGCTGTCAAACGGCGCGGCGATCACCTCAACCGGGGTTTCGCTGGCCACGGCGGCGTTAAAGAGCCGGGCGCCATCCAGGTGAAGCTTCAAGCCACGCTCGGCAACGAATGCCCCCATCTCCTGCAGATAGGAGAGCGGCAGCACCTTGCCGTTGTGGGTGTTCTCAAGGCAGATAAGGCGAGTCTGGACGAAATGGGCATCATCAGGGGCCAGCGCGGCCTTGATATCATCGAAGGCCAGCGTGCCGTCGTGCTGCATCGGCAAAGGTTGCAGGGCCACAGAGCCCAGCACGGCACTCCCCTGCGCTTCGTAGCGATAGATGTGAGCGGCGGACCCCAATATGGCCCCCTCACCACGCTGACAATGGCTCATCACCGCCAGCAGATTGGACATGGTGCCCGATGGCACAAACAGCGCAGCCTGTTTGCCCAGTAATCTGGCCCCATGGGCCTCCAGCGCGTTGACGCCCGGATCTTCACCATAGACATCGTCACCGACTTCGGCGTGGAGCATGGCCTGACGCATAGCATCAGTAGGCTGGGTGACGGTGTCACTTCGTAAATCGATATAGCGCATGAGATCCCTCCTGAAACAGGAGAGTGACGTTAGCCATGCGCCCCTCGCTTGGCAAGGGGCGCATGAGCAGAATGTGAAGCAAATGGGTGTCGGGGGAACCCGTTGGCGGGATTTACCAAGGCAGCGGCTGGCCGTTGAGATCCAGTAGCTGGCCCGATTGAGTCAACGATAACACGTTGATGAGATTGAGCAGTTTCACCGCCACCTCGGCAGGATCCTGCAGTTGTTCCGCAGACAACTCGCTCAGAAAAGGGGTGTTCATCGGGGAGTCCATCAAACCGGGCGCCACCGCCACCACCCCCGCTTGCGGGAAACGCTGCGCCCACTCAAGAGCCAGGGTTTTCACCCCCATATCGAGAGCCGCCTTGCTCATCCGGTAGCTGTAACGCCCCCCCTCCTGGTTGGCAGCGATGGAGCCCGCCAGATCGGCGATGGCGCAGAGCCACAGAGGATGGTCATTCCTCATCAACCGGCTGAAGCGGGCAGCCAGCGCCAGCGTTGGCCAGGCATTGGCCAGCAGGCTGTCGCACAGCCATTTGGGGTGCACCTCTTCGACTCGCCGCTCCGGCATAAAGCTGACGTCGTGCAACAAGCCGATGGTGTTGATGACCACGGAGGGAAGCGGATCGGTATCGTAGAGGGTAAACAGGGCATCAAACGAGATCGCATCGACCTCTTGCAGCGGGAAGAAGGCCCCCATCTCGATCCCTTTTGGATAGGTGCGCCCGGCCAGCAGGAAGGATTCCCCCCTTGCCATCAGCTCTCTTGCCAGCGCCGAGCCCAGCGCACCGCTTCCGAGGATCAAGTAGCTCATCGCCCATTCCATGGAGAGTTATCTTGCTTAGAGCGTATCAGAATAATCAACCCGCCGTGACACGACCAAAGGGTAATACGCCCCTCATCACGCTTCCCCCAGATGGCGACCAAACTCCCGCGCCAGCGCCAGATCGAGAAAACCGTCCGCTTTCTTGTGGGTACGCAAAAACTGGTAATAGGCGAGCAGGGTGACTAGCGCCTCCTCATCGGGCAACCCCACCCCGGGTTGCTGCTCGCCCAGCAGTTGCTGCGCCGCCGCCAGCGCCTCTCTGTCCACCACTTCCGCCTGACGGTAGAGATAACCGCAGCCGGTCGCCAACCACTCCAGCGAGCAGTTGGCCCCCATGGCGATCTGGTTGGCCCGCGCCAGGCCTGGCTCGGCCCCTTTCAAATATTTGCGGATCAGCGCTTCACTGAGCCCCACCTTACGGGCAAAGGCACTCACGCTCATCTCCCCGATCAGGCTCTGCAAGCGCTCGGCAAATCCTTCCATCCAACTCTCTCCCCAACTCTGCGGTCAGAACCAAAGTTCGAATCATGCCACTGCCCATTATTGCTTTGCCAGCCACATGGGGCCAAGATGCCCGCAGTCATCTATATTGCACATCGTTTTCGCATCTCGTTTGTAAAGGAGTCAACCATGTCTGTATCCCGTGTCGCCCTGCACCCGCAAGGCCCCACCTTCTCTCGTCTCATCATGGGTTACTGGCGCCTGATGGAGTGGCAGCTCTCCCCGACCGCTCTGCTCGATCTGATGAAATATCATCTGGATCTGGGGGTCACCACCATCGATCACGCCGATATCTATGGTGGCTATCAGTGCGAAGAGGCCTTTGGTCACGCCCTGCGCCTCGAACCTTCCCTGCGCGATCGGATGGAGATCGTCAGCAAATGTGGCATCGCCCTCACCGCCAAGCCGGAGCATGCCCTCAACCACTACAACACCGGCAAGGGCCATATCATCGCCAGTGCCGAGGCCTCGCTGCGCAAGCTCGGCACCGACCATCTGGACCTGCTGCTGATCCACCGCCCGGATCCCCTGATGAACGCCGATGAAGTGGCCGACGCCTTTATCACCCTGAAACAGGCGGGCAAGATCAAGCACGCCGGGGTATCCAACTTCACCGCCCGTCAGTTCGAACTACTGCAATCGCGCCTCCCCTTCCCGCTGGTCACCAACCAGCTGGAGATCTCGCCGCTGCATCAGGACGGGACCCTCGATGGCACCCTGGATCAGTGCCAGCAGCTTGGCATCAAGCCGATGGCCTGGTCATGCCTCGGTGGCGGCCGACTGTTCAGCGATGATGCCTATGCCCCGCTGCGCGCCGAACTGGAGCAGATCCGCCTAGAAGTCGGCGCCCAGACTATCGAACAGGTTGTCTACGCCTGGGTGATGATGCTACCGAGCCAACCGCTGCCATTGATTGGCTCCGGCAAGCGGGAGCGGATTGCTGCCGCCGTGGCCGCCGAATCCATCGAGCTCAACCGCCAGCAGTGGTTCCGCATCCGCAAGGCGGCGCTCGGTTACGACGTCCCCTGATAACAGCAAAACGTCCAGAAACAAAAACGGCATGGGGGAAACCCATGCCGTTTTTCATTGCCGAGGCACCTTAGCGGTGGCGCTGTTGCGGGCGACCACGGGGAGCATCTGTCTTCGGTTTGGCCTGGTTGACGGTGATGGTACGGCCACCGACTTCAGTGCCATGCAGACCAGCGATGGCCTTTTCGGCATCACCATTGACCGGCATTTCAATAAAACCAAACCCCTTTGACTGGCCGGTATCGCGGTCGATGATGATATCAACCTTGTCGACCTGTCCAAACTGGCTGAACAGGGTTTTCAGTTCGTCGGCCGTCATCCGGTACGACAGATTTCCTACGTAAATCTTCATGCCATCCACTCTCGATTCAAGGTGCCTTCTCTATGCAATTCCCAGCATAACGGTAAGGGCACAACCCCTATGCCGGACCTGCCATGGCTTCATGCCGTGGCCTTCCCCACACTGTCGTCAAGTGATTGATCTCTTGGGTTAACAGTGCAGACAAGATCAATTCGAGTCACTGGCAGTATCTGAGCTTTGCCGGGAATTGTCGAGAAAATAGTCGACTCAGGCCGATTGCAGATCTGACAACCGTTGCGCCAGCACCCGGCGACCGTGCCAGGCCCGTTTAAAGCCGAAGCGATAAACCGACGGGCTCACCAGATGCAGCTCCCCCGCCTTGAGATCCAGCAAGGCCATGGCCGCCGCCAGCTCCTCTTCACTCAGTTGCAGATCGAGGCTGAAGTCGAGCCACTGGCCGTCATGGCCCACTCGCCGCTCCCGCTCGAGCGCCACCAGCTGACGGCGGGGCAGCGCCAGTGCCTCATCCTTGTTGCCATTGAGCAGATAGATATGCTGCCCATCCCATCCCAGCTCCGCCAGGCGCCAGGGCTGCCAACTGCGGGGCAACGACACCATGATCCCGGTGATGCCACCAAACACCACGCCCACCCAGTTGAGCAGGGTCATGGAGCCCCAGCCATCCCACAAGGAGGCCGCTACCACGCCCCAACTCACCAGCAACAGTAGAAAAATGACGCAGCGATAGCGAACCGCTGGCGGCATCAACAGCTGCACCTGTGAACCGGCAAGCAAGGATGTAATACGCATGAAAAGCTCCTGTCATCACGAAATGGCGCCATTGTGAATAGGCATCAGGATACTGACAAGGGGGTTTTCTTTGTCATCCCCCTATAAAATCAATACCATGGCGTAAATGATTCTCAGTGGAACCCGCTTCTTGACCAGCTCGCAACCCTGTGTGCGCTTTTGTGGCGTCGACAAATTCTATGGCGACTTTCAGGCTCTTCATCACATCGATCTCACCATTGAACGGGGAGAGAAGTGGGTTATCTGTGGCCCATCAGGCTCCGGCAAATCGACGCTAATCCGCACCATCAACGGGCTGGAGGGGATCGACGGCGGCCAGCTGTTCCTGTTTGGCGAGCCGGTGACCCCCGCCTACCTGCGCCGTCTGCAAGGTCGGGTCGGCATGGTGTTTCAGCAGTTCAACCTCTTCCCCCATATGACGGTGCTGGAGAACCTGATGGTGGCGCCGGTGCATACCCTGGGGTTGCGCCCCCAGGAAGCCAGAGCCCGGGCGCTCGGGCTACTCGAGCGGGTGCGCATTCAGGCACAGGCCGACAAGTACCCCCATCAGCTCTCCGGCGGCCAGCAGCAGCGGGTCGCCATCGCCCGCTCTCTCTGCATGCAACCCGAGCTGATGCTGTTTGACGAGCCCACCTCCGCCCTCGACCCCGAGATGATCCGCGAAGTGCTCGATGTGATCCGCGAGTTGGCTGACGAGGGAATGACCCTTATCTGCGTCACTCACGAGATGGGCTTTGCCCGTCAGGTGGCAGATCGAGTGCTCTTTATGGACGAGGGGAAGATCATCGAGTCGGCCCCGCCCGCCCAGCTGTTCAGCGCCCCGCAGCACCCGCGCACCCAAGCCTTCCTCGAACAGGTGCTCAGCTATCATGGCTAGGCTCAACAGCCCCCGCCTGCTTGGCTGGCTGTCAGGCACTGTGGTGCTCTCTGCGCTACTCGGCTGGGCGCTCTATAGCGGCGCTCGCCAGATGGGTTATGAGTGGCAGTGGCCGCGAGTGTTGCCCTTTCTCGGCGAATGGGATGAGGGAACCTTTTATGCAGGCCCCCTGCTAAACGGCCTGCTGGTCACCCTGCAGGTGGCACTGCTCAGTCTGTTGGGCACTCTGGCGGTCGGAGTGTGCGTGGTCAGCCTGCGGCTGCTCCCCTCCCGTTTTGGCCCCTGGCTCGCCATCGCCTATCTGGCGCTGGTGCGTACCACGCCCCAGCTGGTGCAGCTCTATATTCTCTATTTCTTGCTGGGCCCCATGCTGGGGCTGGCCCCCCTTGCCTGCGCCGTGTTGAGCCTCTCTCTCTATCAGGGGGCCTTCACCGCCGAAGTGTTGCGCGCAGGGCTCCAGGCCATTCCCAAAGGTCAGTGGGAGGCGGCCCGCTCGCTTGGCTTGTCGCGAACCATCACCCTGCGCAAGGTGATCCTGCCCCAGCTGGTGCGCATCACCTTGCCGCCGCTCACCAACGAGCTGGTGTCGCTTATCAAACATTCGGCGTTGGTGAGTGTGATCGCCATCTTCGATCTGACCAACGAAGGGCGTACTCTGGTTGCCGATACGTTTCTGACCTTTGAGGTGTGGTTTACCGTGGCCGCCCTCTATTTGCTGTTAACCCTGACGCTGTCAGCCTGTTCACGGGCGCTGGCCCGTCACCTGAATCCGGACCAACAAGGACGCTAACCATGAATTTATCATTCAAGACCGCCCTGTCGGGCGCAGCCCTGCTGTTGACTACCGCCCTGTTTGCCCCTGCGCTGCTTACCCAGGCTCAGGCAGAAGAGGCATCATCCACACAGGCGCAGATCGAGCAGAGCGGTACCCTGCGGGTCGGCATGTCCACCTTCGCCCCCTGGGCGATGCGCGACAAGCAGGGGGCCCTGATTGGTTTCGAGATTGACGTGGCCCGTCGCCTTGCCACCGACAGCGGCTGGCAAGTGGAGTTCGTGCCTACCGCCTGGGATGGCATCATCCCCTCCCTGCTGGCAAAAAAATATGACGTCATCATCGGTGGCCTCACCATCACCCCCGAGCGGGAGAAGAGCGTGCGCTTCACCCAGGCCTACTCCCACTCCGGGGTGCAGCTGGCCGCCTCCAGTGCCCTGGCCAAAGAGAAGAAAACCGTGGCGGACTTCAACAAGCGCGGGGTGATCCTGGCGGTACGTCGTGGCGCCTCGCCGGTACAGGTAGCCAAAGAGCACTTCCCCAAAGCCACCCTGCGCCAGTTCGATGACGAGTCACAGGTATTTCAGGAGGTGCTGAACGGCCGCGCCCACGGCGCCCTCTCCTCCTCACCGAAACCCGAGCAAGAAGCGCTGCGCCACCCGGATGCCCTCTTTATGCCATTTGCCAAACCGCTGGCAGAGGGGAGTGAAGGGTTTGCCCTGCGCAAGGGGGATGATGCCTTGGCTGAACAGTTCAACGAGTGGATCGCCGCCCGTCAGGCCGATGGCTGGCTCAAGGCGCGCCATGACTACTGGTTCAAATCGCTGGCGTGGGAAGCGCAGGTCGCCAATCCCTGATGCTGATAGCCCTCAAACAGACCATCCGGCGCATAGTCCGGGAGCCATTTCGGAACATCAACTGGCTGGATGGGGTGATCGCGCTGATCCTGCTGCTGTCTGGCCTCTGGCTGGCCAGCCGCTTGCACATCGGGGTGGCCTATCAGTGGCGCTGGCATGAGGCCTTCGAACTGCTGTTCACCCCCGGCCCTCACGGCGAGTTGCCCTACTTTTTCGGCGGTCTGCTCACTACCTTGCGCATCGCCCTGCTCGGCATGGTGCTGGCGCTGCTGCTCGGCACTGGGCTGGGGGTGGCCGCCTTCAGCCGCCGCCCCTGGCTGGTGATGCCCGCGACCCTGTTTATCCAGCTGATCCGCAATCTGCCACCGCTGGTCTTTATCTTCATCTTCTACTTTTTTATCGCCAACCAGCTGCTGCCCGCGAGCGGCCTCTCCCGCTGGCTCGGCACCGTATCGCTCTCCCCGTGGCAAGAGGCGCTGTTTGGCCCACCAGCCCGCTGGGAAAACCTCATCTCAGGCACCCTCTGTGTGGGGATGATCAGCGCCGCCTTCGTCGCCGAGATCGTCCGCGCCGGGCTGGCCGCCATCCCCCGTGGTCAGTGGGAAGCGGCGCAGAGCCTTGGGCTCTCCCCCTGGGTGCGGCTGCGCCGGGTGATCCTGCCGCAGGCCATGCTGCTGATGCTGCCCCCCCTCACCGGTCAGCTCATCGCGCTGGTGAAGGATACCGCCATCGTTTCCCTTATCTCGGTGCAGGAGCTCACCTTTGTCGGCACCGAGATGGCCAACTCGAGCGGACTGATCTACGAGATCTGGCTGCTGGTGGCGGCGGCCTATTTATCGATATGTTTGAGTCTGTTCGTGCTGCTGAGCCGACTCGAAGCAAGACAAGGAGCACGCACATGCTGACGTCCCTGTTGCTGGCGACCGTATTGCAAGCGGAAGCCATCGGCGGTTATGCCGCCGGTTGCCTGAAAAACGGCGTATCCCTGCCCCTCGAAGGGCCGGGTTATCAGGTGATCCGCACCAAGCGGCTGCGCTACTACGGCCACCCCGACCTTATCCGCTACCTGCAGGCGCTGGCCAACCAGACCCGCATGGCCGGGCTGCCGGATCTTTACATCGCCGATCTGGCGATGGCCCGTGGCGGCCCCTTTACTTCCGGCCATCGCAGCCACCAGACCGGGCTCGACGCCGATATCTGGTTTCGCATGGCCAACCGCCCCATTAGCAAATGGGAGCAGGATGCTCCCAAGGAGTGGGCGCTGATCGACGAACCCAGCTACAAGATGTTGCCGGGGCGCTTTGGCCCGCAGCAGCTCACCCTGCTACGGCTGGCCGCCAGCAAACCCGATGTGGCCCGCATTTTTGTCAATCCGGTGATCAAGGCCGAAGTGTGCAAGCAAGCGGGCGATGAGCCCTGGGTCGCCAAGCTGCGCCCCTGGGTGGGCCACTTCAGCCACTTCCATGTGCGGCTACGCTGCCCGGTGGGCAGCCCCGATTGCGAGCCCCAGGCCCCCATTCCTCCCGGCAACGGCTGCGGGGAAGAGCTGGCCTCCTGGCTCAAGGACAAGCCCCAGCTGCCCAAGGTATCCGGCATCAACAAACCACCAATACTTCCTGCGCGTTGTGGCAACTGACCCCAAGCTGGTATGGTGGTGCGCTATTTGGTAGCGCACTGCCGACCCAGTGGCAGTGCTCTATCGCTCGACATTTCAAAGGAGAACAACAAGATGGCCACATCACTCTGGCGCAGAACCACGCAGAGCCTGTTGACCCTGACCCTGCTGCTGAGCTTGACTGGCTGCGGCATGAACAACATTCCGACCCTGGATGAGCAGGTCAAGGCGAGCTGGGGACAGGTGGAGAACCAGTATCAACGCCGCGCCGATCTCATCCCCAATCTGGTGGCAACCATCAAGGGCTACGCCAGCCATGAGCAGGAGACCCTCAAGGCGGTCACCGATGCCCGCGCCCGGGTCGGCAGCGTGCAGGTGAGCAATCCTGCCCAGCTCAAGGAGTTTGAAGCGGCGCAGAACCAGCTCTCCAGCGCCCTCTCCCGCCTGATGGTAGTGGTAGAGCGCTACCCCGAGCTGAAAGCGGATCAGCAGTTCCTGACCCTGCAAGCTCAGCTGGAAGGCACCGAAAACCGTATCTCGGTGGCCCGCCGCGACTATATCGAGGCAGTGCGCCTGTTCAATACCGAGATTCGCACCTTCCCCGGAGTGATCTGGCACAAGATGCTCTACTCGGATCTGGAAGCCAAACCCAGTTTCAGTGCCAAACCCGGTGCCGATGAGGCGCCCAAGGTCAGCTTCCAATGAAGATGATGCTGCGTGCATTGCTCCCTTTTCTGCTGATCTGGACGGCGGTGCTGCAGGCCGCGCCGAATTTTCCGGCCCTGAGCGGACGGGTGGTGGACGAGGCAGCGCTGATGTCCCGTAAACAGGCCCATCAACTGACCCAACAGCTGGCCGCCTTTGAAAAACGCAGCGGTATCCAGCTGGTGGTGGTCTCCGTTGACAGCTTGCAGGGCGAGACCATCGAAGAGTATGGCTATCAGCTGGGCCGCCACTGGGAGATCGGCCAGAAGGGCAAGAACAATGGCGTGCTGTTGCTGATCGCCCAGGATGAGCGCAAGGTGCGGATCGAGGTGGGATACGGGCTGGAGGGCGCCCTGCCCGACGCCATCGCCGCCAACATCATCCATGGTCGCATCCTGCCTGCCTTCAAGCGCGGCGATATGGTGGCCGGGATCATGGCGGGCAGCCAGAGCATCATGAAGGCACTCGCCGGAGAGTATCAGCCGGTCGATCAACCAAAAGATGATAAGTCCGGTGGTTTCTGGCTGTTTGTTCTGATGGTGATTGCGATGATCGTGCTCCACAACCTGCGCGGTGGTGGCGGTGGGTCGGGGGGACGACGTCGGGCAGCCTACATGGCCGGTGGATTTGGTGCCGGCTCCTTTGGTGGTCGCTCTGGCGGCGGATTCAGCGGTGGTGGCGGCAGTTTTGGCGGCGGCGGAGCCTCCGGTGGCTGGTAACAGGAGTAAAGAGACAAATCATGATTTCTAAACAGTTCTTCCACACGCTTCAGGCCAAGGTGCGCGAAGCGGAGCTAGAGACTGATGCTGAACTGGTCACCGTGCTGGCCCCGGCCAGTGATGGGTACCGCTACATTCCCACCCTCTGGGCAGCGCTGCTGGCCATGCTCACTCCCCTGCTGGTATTCCAGCTCGGCTTCTGGCTCGGCTGGTACGAGATCCTGCTGGTGCAGTGGTCAGTCTGGCTGCTGCTGAGCCTGCTGTTCCACTGGACCCCCATCAAGATGCGGCTGATCCCGAAGAAGGTTCGCCAGCACAGGGCGGCCCTGATGGCCCGCCTGCAATTTGTCGAGCAGGGGCTGCACCGCACCCGCGACCGACTCGGGGTGCTGATCTTCGTCTCGGCCGCCGAGCACTATGTAGAAATACTGGTGGATGACGGCATCGCCCAGCATATCGATAATGGTCAGTGGCAGGAGATCATCTACGACTTCGTGGCACGAGTGCGCAACAAGGAGGTCGAACAGGGGTTTCTGGAGTGCGTGGAGCGCGTCAGCGCCATTCTGACCGATGCCTTCCCGGCAACCCGGGATCAAAACGAGCTGCCGGACACGCTGATCATCCTCGACAAGCCCTGATCCGGTTTAAAAAACCGGCATTTTGCGCAAGGGTTAGGCATTCAGAAAAGATTATGAAAAATAAGGGGAAAATAGGTTGACCCACACAGCCCTTTCCCCTAAATTACGCCCCGTTCCAGCGCAACAGCGCAGTGAACAACGTGTTGGCTGAACACGTTAAACCACAGACCAAAATTTGGTGAGGTGTCCGAGTGGCTGAAGGAGCACGCCTGGAAAGTGTGTATACGGCAACGTATCGAGGGTTCGAATCCCTCCCTCACCGCCAAATTTAAAAAACCGACCTCAGGGTCGGTTTTTTTGCTTTCCGGCAAACGCAAACACCTATGCAGACCAAACCCTTATGATAAGGGGAGAGCCCTCGCCGGGGCGCGCAGAACAGCTTGCTGCGATGAACAGCCAACGGCCGCCCCCAAAGGTGAGCCACGCAGTGGCAAATCATGCCCTCCTCACCCCGTTCGTGATGAAACGTCTGCTACCTGCCCCGCGCTCAGTCAACACCCTCGGCTGGCCCGACCTCTCCATCTCCCAATGTCATTGAGTTTTGTATTAACGAGGCTGTTAGCGAAACCTGTCATGACTGCTTGCCTTTCAAGCCATCGCAATCACAGGACAACGGCTTATCAGAACACCACTCTTATTTATTGCTCACAGATTGGATATCATTTTGAAAAACTGATACTTAAGTAGCTACACTAGCCATTATCAACATTCAGGGATGTGTAAAAAATGAGCTTAATCGGCTTGGCGCTGGCGTTAATCGCCATCCTTGGCGGCAACATGATTGAGGGTGGCCACCCCAGTGCACTACTCGACTTGCCAGCTTTCCTTATCGTTATCGGCGGTACTATCGGGGCCGCCTTGACCCAGTTCCCCTTCTCCGTCGTCGGTAGCACGCTCAAACGCTTCAAGTGGTTGTTGGCCCCACTCAAGCTCGACATGCTGGAGCAGGCACAACTGCTGGAGACCCTCGCGGGTAATGCCCGCCGCAGCGGTATGCTGGCTCTCGAAGGTATGATCGAAGAGATCAAGGATCCCTTTTTGAAAAAGGGGGTACAGATGATGGTCGATGGCTATGAGAAGACCAAGATCCACGAGGTGCTGGAAAACGAGATCGAATTTGAGCAGGAAGATCTCGAGCAGACGGTCAAATTCTATGAAGCCATGGGGGGCTACTGCCCGACCATGGGGATCGTCGGCGCGGTGTTTGGTCTGATCCACGCCATGGGCCTGCTGGATGCGCCGGACAAGCTGGGTGGCGCCATCGCGGTGGCCTTTATCGCCACCATCTACGGGGTATCCGCCGCCAACCTGCTGTTTTTGCCATTCGGTAACCGCTATAAAGCCTTCGCCCATCAAATCCGCCACTACAAGGAGATGACCCTCACCGGCATTCTCTGCATCGTGGATGGTGAGTCACAGGCCAGACTACAAGTTACCCTCGAACCTTATCTGGGAGGTCATGGTGGCGAAAAAGAAAAAGGCTGAAGCACCGGAGAACCACGAACGCTGGCTGGTCTCCTATGCCGACTTCATGACCCTGCTGTTTGCCCTGTTCGTGGTGCTCTACTCCTTTGCCATGGCCAAGCAATCCGAGACCCGGGTACTGATCCAGGGCTTTATCGAGTCATTGGGTAAAATAGGTCTGGTTTCGCCGCCAGCAGGTTCACCGGTGATGCAGGGTGGCACCGGTATTCTTGAACCAGAATCGAAAACGACACCCAGCAGCCCCAAGAAAGAGACGGTGCTGGAAAAAGATGCCCCCATGGCGGCCTCAGACCCCTTCAATGAGACCATTGGAGCATCAGAGAAACCGAGTGCCACCGAATCCTGGCCCCACAAAACCAAGGAGCAGGAGTGGGTACAGGTGAGCAAACAGAAGCTGGAGCAGCAACTGAAGGCACAGATCGAATCCAAGGATCTGGAAGTCGAGCAACTTGGCAGCCAGCTGGTGATCCGCATTGGAGAGAAGGCGCTGTTCCCGGCCGATTCGGCGTTTCTGCAACCCCAGTTCGTGCCGCTGGTCAGCAAGATCTCCGGCATCCTGGCTGATATCCCCGGGGAAGTGGTGGTCACCGGTCATACCGATGACTCTCAGGCGCCGGTGGAGCTCTACCGTAACAATTGGGAACTCTCGGTCTTGAGAGCCTCATCTATCGTGCAAACCCTGCTTGGCAACCCCAAGCTGGATGCCAAACGTGTCATCGCCCAAGGGGTTGCCGACACCCAGCCCCGCTATGCCAATGATTCGGCGGAGCACCGCCAGGCCAACCGCCGGGTCGAAATCACCCTCTCCCAAGGGAAAGCAGCTGAACAATCACTCCCTCTGCTCAAACCCTGATCGTCTTCCAAACCTGTGAACGGCCCCCCCCGAAACTGCTTCGGGGCTGGGTCA
This sequence comes from Aeromonas finlandensis, assembly GCF_000764645.1. Classification (GTDB taxonomy): domain Bacteria; phylum Pseudomonadota; class Gammaproteobacteria; order Enterobacterales; family Aeromonadaceae; genus Aeromonas; species Aeromonas finlandensis. The sequence goes on along the minus strand of NZ_JRGK01000265.1, from coordinate 11,162 downwards.
CGTTCATATATCTGCTATTTACCCGAATTCCCTGCACTCCCCTGCATTCCTATACTCAATGGCCATTTAGATAGGAAACGCGGTGAACACTTTGCGTCCATTGGACGCGCTGGTGAAAATATCGCCACCACAAACTTGCCGGAAAGATTCCGTTTCAGCCGTTTTTGCTAAATAAAAGTGAACTCCTTAACAGAATTTAATTTCTGGTTAACCGATTAATAATTAATCCCTAAAAACGACATGTAAATCAGTATGAAAGTGTCATAATGCGTGACATCATTGTTACATTGCGTGATTAATTCGGTTAGGGAAAACCTATATGTTTGCTGATATTGCTGTTCAACATTGGGCGTTTGCTATCTATATCATCGCAGCCATCTGTATCTGCTTGGGGATGATTGGACTTGCCGCTTTGCTCGGTGGACGCGCCTACGGTCGCACCAAAAACAGACCCTTCGAATCCGGTATCGATTCAGTTGGCAGTGCCCGCCTGCGCTTCTCCGCCAAGTTTTATCTGGTCGCCATGTTCTTCGTCATCTTCGATGTCGAGGCGCTCTATCTCTTCGCCTGGTCTGTCTCCGTTCGGGAAAGTGGCTGGGTCGGCTTTATTGAAGCCACCATTTTCATCGGTTTGCTGCTCATCGGCCTTATCTACCTGTGGCGCATCGGAGCCTTGGATTGGTCGCCACGCAAGCAGCAGCTGAACGATAAAAAAACTGATTGAACCCTAGACCCTTTCCTTGAGGTTGCACCATGAAGTACACCCTGACCCGGATTGACCCGGATGCACCCGTTGAGCGCTACCCCCAGGAGCAGCGCCAGACCGTCGATGACCCACTGGCGCAAGAAGCGACGCGCGGCATCATGATGGGCCGTCTCGAGGAGGTGCTGCAAGACACAGTCAACTGGGGCCGTAAAAACTCCCTCTGGCCTTACAACTTCGGTATCTCCTGCTGCTACGTAGAGATGTGTACCGCCTTCACCTCCCCCCACGATGTGGCCCGCTTCGGCGCCGAAGTTATCCGTGCCTCGCCGCGTCAGGCCGATTTCATGGTGATTGCAGGGACCCCCTTCATCAAAATGGCGCCGGTCATCCAGCGCCTGTATGAACAGCTGCTCGAACCCAAGTGGGTGATCTCCATGGGCGCCTGTGCCAACTCCGGCGGCATGTATGACATCTATTCCGTAGTTCAGGGAGTGGACAAGTTCCTGCCGGTCGACGTCTACATTCCGGGTTGCCCGCCCCGTCCCGAAGCCTTTTTGCAAGCCCTGATGCTGCTGCAGGACTCCATCGGCAAAGAGCGCCGCCCTCTCTCCTGGGTGGTGGGCGATCAGGGGATCTACCGTCCCCAGATGCAGGCCGAAAAAGAGCGCAAGCGCGGCGAACGGATCAATGTGACCAACCTGCGCACGCCGGATGAGATCTGACCATGAAACTGACTCGTGATTTTCCCAGCAATTACGCCATGGCTCAGTGGCAGCCCAGCGACCACCAGGATGCCAAAGTCATTGGCGAACTGTTTGCCCACTTCGGGGCCGAGCACTTCACCGTGCAGACCACGCGCACCGGCGTGCCAGTAGTCTGGCTTCCCCGCGAACTGCTGCAGGATGTGATGGGCTTTTTGCGCAAGGTGCCCTCCCCGTTTGTGATGCTGTTTGATCTCAGCGCCACCGACGAGCGGCTGCGCAGCCATCGCGACGGTCTGCCCCAGAGCGACTTCACCGTCTTCTATCACCTCATCTCCATCGACCGTAACGCCGATGTGATGTTGAAAGTAGCGCTGGCCGAAAGTGACCTGCATCTGCCCACCATCACCAACCACTTCCCCAATGCCAACTGGTACGAGCGGGAAGTGTGGGATCTGATGGGCATCACCTTCGATGGGCACCCTCACCTGACCCGCATCATGATGCCCAAGAGCTGGCAGGGTCACCCGCTGCGCAAGGATTACCCGGCGCGTGCCACCGAATTCGATCCCTTCATGCTCGATGCTGCCAAGCAGGACATGGAGCAGGAGAACCTGCTGTTCAAACCGGAAGAGTGGGGTCTGGCCCGCGGCAACGAGAACGAGGACTACATGTTCCTCAACCTCGGCCCCAACCACCCCTCTGCCCACGGCGCCTTCCGGCTGGTGTTGCAGCTCGATGGCGAGGAGATCCGCAACTGCGTGCCCGACATCGGCTACCACCATCGCGGTGCCGAGAAGATGGGCGAGCGCCAGTCCTGGCACAGCTATATCCCCTATACCGACCGGGTCGAGTATCTGGGCGGGGTGATGAACAACCTCCCCTATGTGCTGGCGGTCGAGAAGCTGGCTGGCATCAAGGTACCGCAGCGGGTCGACATGATCCGGGTGATGATGGCGGAGCTGTTCCGCATCCAGAGCCACCTGCTGTTCCTCGGTACCTATATCCAGGACGTGGGGGCCATGACGCCGGTCTTCTTCACCTTCACCGACCGGCAGAAGATCTACACCATCATCGAAGCGATCACCGGCGCCCGCATGCATCCGGCTTGGTTCCGCATCGGCGGTGTTGCCCACGACCTGCCCAACGGATGGCAACGTCTGATCCAGGACAACCTGCTGAGCTGGCTGCCCAAGCGGCTGATGGATTACGAGAAAGCCGCGATGCGCAACAGCATTCTGCGTGGTCGTACTATCGGGGTCTCCGCCTACACCACCGAACAGGCACTGGCCTGGGGCACTACGGGTGCAGGCTTGCGCGCCACCGGCCTCAACTTCGACGTGCGCAAGTGGCGTCCCTACTCCGGTTACGATCAATTCGACTTCGAAGTGCCGGTCGGCAGCAACGGCGATGCCTATGATCGCGCCACCGTTCGCATCGAGGAGATCCGCCAAAGCCTCTCCATCATCGAGCAGTGCATGAAGAACATGCCGGAGGGGCCATTCAAGGCGGATCACCCGCTGACCACTCCGCCGCCCAAAGAGCGCACGCTGCAGCACATCGAGACCCTGATCAACCACTTCCTGCAAGTGTCTTGGGGCCCGGTCATGCCGGCAGCCGAATCGTTCCAGATGATTGAGGCGACCAAGGGCGTCAACAGTTACTACCTGACCAGCGATGGCTCAACCATGAGCTACCGGACCCGGATCCGCACCCCGAGCTTTGCTCACCTGCAGCAGATCCCCTCGGTGATCAAGGGCAGCATGGTGTCGGACCTCATCGTCTATCTGGGCAGTATCGATTTCGTTATGTCGGATGTGGACCGTTAAGTGATCCCGCCTCCCGGCCATGGCCGGGAATTGGGATCGCCGGACGAGCAGTAAAAGGACAAGCCACCAAAGGTCAAGTCATGAGCCAGCAATGTCAGTGTCACAATAATCAGACCCCACAGGGGCAAGGGGCATGCAGCAGCAAACAGAGCGACTTCGTTCTGAGCCAGGCTGAACGCGATGCCATCGAACACGAGAAACACCACTACGAAGATCCCCGCGCCGCCAGTATTGAAGCGCTCAAGATCGTGCAGCAGGCCAGAGGCTGGGTACCCGACGGCGCCATTCACGCCATCGCGGCCGAGCTCGGCATTCCTGCCAGCGACGTGGAGGGGGTAGCCACCTTCTATAGCCAGATCTTCCGCCAGCCGGTAGGGCGCCACATCATCCGCGTCTGCGACAGCATGGTCTGCTACATCAATGGCCATGAAGAGCTGATGGCCGGTCTCAAGGAGGTGATGAACCTTGCCCCCGGTCAAACCACCCCCGATGGCCGCTTCACCCTGCTGCCGGTCTGCTGCCTTGGCAACTGCGACAAGGGGCCTGCCATCATGATCGATGACGACACCTATGGCGGCCTCGATCCGGTGACATTGCTGAAAACCCTGGAGGCTTACCCATGAGCCTGCCGCAGAACAAGATCCTCGCCTCTCTTGGCACCGCCAACCGCACCCCGCGTGCGGCCGAAACCCACCCGCTCACCTGGCGGCTGCGGGATGACGGTCAGCCGGTGTGGCTGGAGGAGTATCAGGCCAAACAGGGCTATGAAGCCGCCCGCAAGGCGCTCGGCCAGATGAGTCCTCTTGATATCGTCAACACCGTCAAGGATGCCGGTCTCAAGGGACGTGGCGGCGCGGGCTTCCCCACTGGCGTGAAGTGGGGGCTGATGCCCAAAGACGAGAGCATGAACATCCGCTACCTGCTCTGCAACGCCGACGAGATGGAGCCCAACACCTGGAAAGATCGCCTGCTGATGGAACAACTGCCCCATCTGCTGATCGAAGGGATGATCATCAGTGCCCGGGCGCTCAAAGCCTATCGCGGATATATCTTTCTGCGCGGCGAATACGTGGATGCCGCCATCCACCTGCGCCGTGCAGTGGAAGAAGCCAAGGCCGCCGGTCTGCTGGGCAAGAACATTCTGGGGTCCGGCTTTGACTTCGAGCTGTTCGTCCACACCGGCGCCGGTCGCTACATCTGTGGTGAAGAGACGGCGCTGATCAACTCGCTGGAAGGGCGCCGCGCCAACCCGCGCGCCAAACCCCCCTTCCCCGCGGTCTCCGGTGTCTGGGGCAAACCCACCTGCGTCAACAACGTCGAAACCCTCTGCAACGTGCCCGCCATCATCGGCAACGGGGTGGCCTGGTATCACGGGCTGGCGCTGCCGGGCTCGGAAGATCATGGCACCAAGCTGATGGGCTTCTCCGGCAAGGTGAACAACCCGGGCGTCTGGGAGCTGCCTTTTGGCATCACCGCCCGCGAGCTGTTTGAAAACTACGCCGGTGGCATGAAGAGCGGCTATCGCCTGAAAGCCTGGCAACCGGGCGGCGCTGGCACCGGTTTCTTGCTGCCAGAGCACCTCGATGCCCAGATGTATACCGCCGGTATCGGCAAGGTAGGCACCCGGATGGGGACTGGCCTCGCCATGGCGGTGGATGACTCCATCAGCATGGTGAGTCTGCTGCGCAACATGGAAGAGTTCTTCGCCCGCGAATCGTGCGGCTGGTGCACGCCCTGCCGCGACGGCCTGCCCTGGAGCGTCAAACTGCTGCGGGCACTGGAGCGTGGCGAAGGGCAATCCGGTGATCTGGCGACTCTGGAACAACTCTGCGGCTTCCTTGGCCCGGGCAAGACCTTCTGCGCCCACGCACCGGGCGCCGTCGAGCCGCTGGCCAGCGCCATCAAATATTTCCGCTCCGAATTCGAGGCCGGGATCAAAGGCAGCGGTGATAACCGCAAGCCGGTCAAAGGGATCCAGCCCAATCTGCTGGGCGAGCGCTGGTAACAGAACCACCGATTTCACAAAACAGGTTTCAGGGAAGTTGTATGGCAACCATTTATGTAGACGGCAAAGAGTACGAGGTAGACGGGGCAGATAACCTGTTGCAAGCCTGTCTGTCGCTGGGTCTGGACGTCCCCTATTTCTGCTGGCATCCGGCGCTGGGTAGCGTTGGCGCCTGCCGCCAGTGTGCGGTGAAACAGTATCAGAATGCCGATGACAAGCGCGGTCGTCTGGTCATGTCCTGCATGACCCCGGCCACCGATGGCAGCTACATCGCCATCGAGGATGAAGAGGCTAAAGAATTTCGCAAGAGCGTGGTGGAGTGGCTGATGACCAACCACCCCCACGACTGCCCGGTGTGCGAAGAGGGCGGCGCCTGCCACCTGCAGGACATGACGGTGATGACCGGCCACAACAGCCGTCGCTACCGTTTCACCAAACGCACCCACCAGAATCAGGAGCTGGGCCCCTTCATCGGTCACGAGATGAACCGCTGCATCGCCTGCTACCGCTGCGTCCGCTATTACAAGGATTATGCCGGGGGCGAGGATCTCGGGGTCTACGGTGCCCACGACAACGTCTATTTCGGCCGGGTCGAAGATGGCACGCTGGAGAGCGAATTTTCCGGCAACCTGGTGGAGGTCTGCCCCACCGGCGTCTTCACCGACAAGACCCACTCCGAGCGATACAACCGCAAGTGGGACATGCAGTTTGCCCCCAGCATCTGCCAGCAATGTTCCGTGGGCTGCAACATCAGCCCGGGTGAGCGTTATGGCGAGCTGCGCCGTATCGAGAACCGCTTCCACGGCAGCCTCAACCACTACTTCCTCTGTGACCGTGGCCGCTTTGGCTATGGCTACGTCAATCTGGCGGACCGCCCGCGCCAGCCGCTGCTCAAAGATGGCAACGACCAGCTGACCATCACGGTCGATGGCGCCCTCAACCGCGCCGCCGATGCCCTGCGCACCGCCAGTGGCCTCATCGGCATCGGCTCGCCCCGCGCCTCGCTGGAGAGCAACTTTGCCCTGCGCGAGCTGGTGGGTGAAGGCAACTTCTACGCAGGCGTCGAGCAGGCCGAATGGGCCTGTCAGCTGAAGATGCTGCAGATCCTGCAACAGGGTGGCGTGCCGACCCCGAGCCTGCGGGACATGGAAGAGGCCGACGCCATTCTGGTACTCGGTGAAGATGTCACCATGAGTGCGGCTCGAATTGCGCTGGCCCTGCGTCAAGCCGTCAAGGGCAAGGCCCGCGAGCTGGCCCGCAAAATGAAGGTCGACCTGTGGCAGGTTGCCGCTGTGCAGACTCTGGGTCAGAACGAGCGCTATCCGCTGCTCATCACCAGTCTCGACACCACCCGTCTCGATGACGTAGCTGCCGACAAACTGCACTCTCCTTACGCCGATCAGGCGCGCCTAGGCTTTGCCATCGCCAATCTGCTCGACCCGGCCGCACCGGCCGTGACCGATCTCAGTCCCGAGCAGCAGGCACAAGCGGCTCGCTGGGCCGAGCTGCTGGGCAACGCCAAAAAGCCGCTCATCATTGCAGGCTCCAGTGCCCGCGATGTGGCATTGGTCGACGCAGCCAGCAACATTGCCCGCGCCCTGAAAAGCCGAGGCCTGGAAGCCAGCATCGCGCTGGTTGGTCAGGAGGCCAACTCGCTGGGTCTGGCCATGCTGGGCGCTCAAACATTGTCAGACAAGCCGCTTGAAGCTGCCCTTGAGCGTATCGAGGCCCAAGAGGGGCTGGCACTGGTCACTCTGGAGAACGATCTCTACCGCCGCGCACCGCGCAACCGTGTGGACGCAGCGCTGGCCCGGCTGCAGCACCTGCTGGTCATCGACCATCAGGCGACCCTGACCGCCAACAAGGCTGATCTGGTGCTGCCTGCGGCCAGTTTTGCCGAGGCCGATGGCACCCTGGTCAATATGGAAGGGCGCGCCCAGCGCTTCTTCCAGGTCTATTCGCCCGCCTTCTACAACGCCGACATTCAGGTGCGTGAAGGGTGGCGCTGGCTGGCTGCGCTGCAAGGGGCGCTCGAGCACAAGCCGCTACGCTGGCAGAACTTCGATCAGATCAGCCACGCTTGCGCCTCCAGCCATCCGCTGCTGGCCACCATGCTGGAAGCAGCGCCCAACGCGGGCTTGCGCATCCGTGGCATGCGCCTGGCACGCGAGCCGCACCGCTACAGCGGTCGCACCTCCATGCTGGCAGATCAGAACGTCAGCGAGCCACGGGTGGCGCAAGATCCCGACTCCCCCTTCAACTTCTCCATGGAAGGGTATGCCGGTGCCCGCCAGAACATGCCGCAGGTGCCCTTTGCCTGGGCACCGGGCTGGAACTCCCCCTCCGCCTGGAACAAGTTCCAGGATGAAGTCGGTGGTCATCTGCGTGCTGGCGATCCGGGTCGCCGTCTGTTGGAAGCAACAGACCCGCAGGCAGAAGGCAAGGAGCCGCTCGGCTGGTTCACCACTATCCCCGCCCCCTTCAAGGCCGCAGAGGCACTGCAGGTGGTCAATTATGCCCAGCTGTTTGGCGGCGAGGAGCTGTCGGCCCGCAGCCCGGTCATTCAGGCCCGGATGAACGAACCCGAGCTGGTGCTAAATCCGGCAGATGCACAGCGTCTGGCCCTCCATGGGGGCAGTCAGGTCTCATTCTCCTGGGGCGGTAGCCACTGGCAACTGCGCCTGCGTCTTAGTGCACAGCTGAGCGCCGGTCTGGTGGGGCTCCCCCTTGGGGTGAACGGCCTGCCAACGGCCCTGCAACAAGCCTCAATCACTAACCTGCAGGAGGTGATCGCATGAGCGAGTCGCTGATCGATCTGTTGCTGGAGGTGGGCAAGGCACTGATCGTGCTGGTGGGGATCGTGGGGGCAGGCGCCTTCATGAGCTTCATCGAGCGCCGTCTGCTGGCCCTGTGGCAGGATCGCTACGGCCCCAACCGGGTGGGGCCGTTTGGCCTGCTCCAGCTGGCCGCCGACATGATCAAGATGTTCTTCAAGGAGGACTGGATCCCGCCGTTCGCTGATCGGCGGATCTTTATCCTGGCCCCCATCATCGCCTTCACTGCCTTTATTCTGGCGTTTGCGGTGGTGCCCATCACCCCCACCTGGGGCGTGGCGGATCTCAATGTGGGGCTGCTCTACATCCTGGCCATCGCGGGGCTGGCGGTCTATGCGGTGCTGTTCGCCGGCTGGTCGAGCAACAACAAATACTCCCTGCTTGGCAGCTTGCGCGCCTCGGCCCAGACCCTCTCCTACGAGGTGTTTCTCGGGCTATCCCTGATGGGGATTGTGATCCAGACCGGCAGTTTCAACCTGCGGGATATCGTCGAGGCACAGGCAGACTTGTGGAACGTGGTGCCCCAGATCCTGGGCTTTGTCACCTTCCTGTTTGCCGGTGTTGCCGTTACCCACCGTCACCCGTTCGATCAGCCGGAAGCCGAGCAGGAGCTCGCCGACGGCTATCACATCGAGTATGCGGGGATGAAGTGGGGTCTCTTCTTCGTGGGCGAATATATCGGCATCGTGCTGGTCTCTTCCCTCATCGTGACCCTCTTCTTCGGTGGCTGGCACGGCCCCTGGTTGCCCCCCTTCATCTGGTTTGCCCTGAAGACCGCCTGTTTCATGGTGTTCTTCATCCTGCTGCGGGCCTCCCTGCCTCGCCCGCGCTTTGACCAGGTGATGTCGTTTGGCTGGAAAGTCTGCTTGCCGCTGACCCTGATCAATATGCTGGTCACTGCGGCAGTTGTACTGATAAGTACGCAGTGAGGCACTCAATATGAAAATTGTTAGCATTATTCAGGGTGTCGGCACCCAGTTACGCAGTCTGGCCATGGTCTTCTCCCATGCCTGGCGGCCCCGTGAAACCCTCAACTATCCGGAAGAGGCAGTCTATGCGGCCCCCCGCTACCGCGGTCGCATCGTGCTGACCCGTGACCCCGACGGGGACGAGCGCTGCGTAGCCTGCAACCTCTGCGCGGTCGCCTGCCCGGTCGGCTGCATCTCGCTGCAAAAATCCGAGCGGGAAGATGGTCGCTGGTATCCGGAGTTCTTTCGCATCAACTTCTCTCGCTGCATCTTCTGCGGCCTGTGCGAAGAGGCTTGCCCCACTACCGCTATCCAGCTGACGCCGGATTTCGAGATGGGTGAGTATCGCCGCCAGGATCTGGTGTACGAGAAGGAGGATCTGCTGATCAGCGGGCCCGGCAAATACCCGGACTACAACTTCTATCGCATGAGCGGGATGGCCATCGACGGCAAACCGAAAGGGGATGCCGAAAACGAAGCCAAACCCATCGATGTCAAGAGCCTGCTGCCCTGAGGAGTCAATCATGGAACTGGCATTTTATGCCTCGGCCCTGGTGGCCATTTACAGCACGCTGCGGGTGATCAGCACCAGCAATCCCATGCATGCGCTGCTCAATCTCATCATCTCCCTCATCGCCGTGGCCATGATCTTCTTCTGCCTGGGCGCAGCCTTTGCCGGCGCTCTGCAGGTGATCGTCTACGCTGGCGCCATCATGGTGCTGTTCGTGTTTGTGGTGATGATGCTGAACCTGGGGAGTGCCCAGACGCAGGAGAAAAACTGGCTCACCCCCATGACCTGGGTAGGCCCTGGCCTGCTCTCGCTGGTGCTGCTGGGCTTTCTGGCCCACGGCATTCTCGGGGTGACCGGGGGCCTTATCGGGGTGACTGAGGTGACCGCCAAGCAGGTCGGGGTCGAGCTCTTTGGCCCCTATGTGCTGGCAGTGGAGCTCGCCTCCATCCTGCTGCTGGCCGGTCTGGTGACCGCCTATCACTTGGGTCGGGAAGACAAGAGCGGTGAAGTGCTCTCCGTCCCGCGCTCCGCATCCCGCTCTGCACAAGAAGGAGGTCAGCAATGAATGGAATCCCAATGGAGCACGGCCTCCTGCTGGCCGCGGTGCTCTTCTGCATCGGCTTGTGCGGTCTGCTGATCCGCCGCAACCTGCTCTACATCCTGATGAGTATCGAGATCATGATGAATGCCTCGGCACTGGCGTTTGTGGTGGCGGGTAGCCGCTGGGCCCAGGCCGATGGCCAGATCATGTACATCTTGGTGATTTCTCTGGCGGCAGCAGAGGCCAGTATCGGCCTCGCCCTGTTACTGCTGCTCTATCGTCGTTACCACACCCTGAACGTGGACACTGTGAGCGAGATGCGCGGATGAGCCTCTTATATCTGACTTTTCTATTTCCGCTGCTGGGATGGCTGGTGCTGGCCTTCTCCCTCGGCCGGTTTGGCGAGCGTACCTCGGCACTGATCGGGGTGGGCTCCATTGGCCTGTCGGCCCTCACCACACTCTGGGTCGGCATCGACTTTTTGGGCAACCCGCCCGAGGGGGGCGTCTATGTCCAGCGCCTGTGGCAATGGATGGCGGTGGGCAACTTTACCCCGAGCTTCTCTCTGGCACTGGATGGCCTGTCGCTGACCATGCTGGGGGTGGTGACCGGGGTGGGTTTCTTCATCCACCTGTTCGCCTCTTGGTATATGCGCGGGGAAGAGGGCTACTCCCGCTTCTTCACCTACACCAACCTCTTTATCGCCAGCATGCTGTTTCTGGTGCTGGCCGATGACCTGCTATTTGTCTACCTCGGCTGGGAAGGTGTGGGGCTGTGCAGCTACCTGCTGATCGGCTTCTACTACAAGGATCGCAACAACGGCGCGGCGGCCCTCAAGGCCTTTATCGTGACCCGGGTGGGTGATGTCTTCCTCGCCATCGGCCTCTTTATCCTTTACCGGGAGCTGGGCACCCTCAATATCCACGAGCTGCTGGTTCGTGCGCCAACCATGTTTGCCGAGGGCTCCCCTGCCCTGTCACTGGCCTGCCTGATGCTCTTGGGTGGTGCGGTCGGCAAATCGGCCCAGCTGCCGCTGCAAACCTGGCTGGCGGATGCGATGGCAGGCC
>NZ_JRGK01000264.1 GCF_000764645.1 Aeromonas finlandensis | reverse complement strand
TTATTGCCTGAAAATCAGCAAATTGCCTGAATATTGACCTTTTATTCTCTCTTCCCTGCCATTTTCTCTGTTTTTCCTCCTCAATTTTCTCCTGATCTGTCATCGCCGCTGGCAGTGGTTGTCGTTATAATGGCCGCCCTCAAGCAAGGTGGTGGTATGAAAGCAGAATATCTACAGCGATTCGGGGGCATTGCCCGTCTTTATGGTCAGAGCGCACTGCGTTCCTTTAGCCAGGCGAAAGTCTGTGTTGTGGGGATCGGTGGCGTGGGCTCCTGGGCGGCAGAGGCGCTGGCCCGTGCTGGTATCAACCAGATCACCCTGATCGACATGGATGATATCTGCATCACCAACACCAATCGCCAGATCCACGCCATGCAGGGTACGGTCGGTCGCCTCAAGACCGAGGTGATGGCCGAGCGTATTCGCGCCATCAACCCGGATTGCGAAGTGATCGAGGTGGACGATTTCGTCACCGCTGATAACCTGGCCGAGCATATCAAGCGGGAGTTTGACTATGTGGTGGACGCCATCGACTCAGTCAAGGCCAAGGTGGCGCTGATTGCCTTCTGCAAGCGCAACAAGATCCCGGTGATCGTCGCGGGTGGTGCCGGCGGGCAGATGGACCCGACCCAAATCACAGTGGCGGATCTGGCCAAGACCATTCAGGATCCGCTCGCTGCGAAGGTGCGATCCGACCTGCGCAGGTTGCATAACTTCAGCAAGAATCCGGCGCGCAAATTCGGGGTGGAGTGTGTCTTCTCAACCGAGCAGCTGAGCTATCCGGATGGCAATGGTGGCACCTGTCAGGCCAAGGCGGCCAGCGATGGCACCATGAAGATGGATTGCGCCTCCGGCTTTGGCGCCGTGACGCCGGTGACGGCAACTTTCGGGCTGGTTGCTGCGTCCCGGGTCTTGAAGAAGATTGCCGAGCGGGGGGCCCGCGCCGAGAAAGAGGCCGGGAATGAAAACGCCGGGTCGATTAGCGAAGCCTAATCGACCGCTGAACAAGGCAGGTTAGATTGCTTGCTCCCGGATCGCCAGCACGATCGCTCTGAGCCCGTTACCTCGTGACGGGCTCAAGTGTTTCTCAAGCCCCAGTTCGGTGAAATAGCCTTCAATATCAAAAGCCTGGATCGCTGCTGCGGATTGGTGGTTGAGCGCCGCCAGCACGATGACGATAAGGCCCCGCACGATGCGGGCATCGGAATCACAGGCAAAATGCCAGCAGCCATCCTCACTTTGCTCTCCCTTCAGCCAGGCCAGGCTTTCACACCCCTTGAGGCGGAATGCCTCCTGCTGCCATTCGCCGGGTAGCGCGGGCAACAGCTTGCCGAGCTGGATGATGAGCCGGTACTGATTCTCCCAGCCGTGAGCGGCGGCAAACTGCTGGCGGATGGTGTCGGCGTTGGGCTCAAGGCCAATCTGGGTATAGCTTGCGAGGTCACTCATTCGGTTGTCTGCCTTAGAAGAAGTCACTGAGTTTGTACAGGGCGGCCAGCAGGGCGTCGACATCGTCCCGATTGTTGTAGCAGGCCAGCGAGGCGCGCATCGTGCCGCCGATCCCGAGCGACTCCATCAGCGGCATGGCGCAGTGATGGCCGACTCGCAGGGCGATCCCCTGCATATCGAGCAAGGTAGCGGCATCTTGCGGGTGGATATCATCCAGCAAGAAAGAGACCGCACCGGCGCGCTGGTCGGGTTCGCCGATCAGACGCAGCCCCGGCACCTGTTGCAGACCTGCGACCAGATAGTCGGTCAGTGCCTGTTCATGGTTGGCGAGCCATTGCCGGTCTTGCTCCATCACAAAGTCGATGGCGGCGGCGAGGCCAATAGCGCCAGCGATATGGGGGGTGCCCGCCTCGAATTTGAAGGGCAGGGTATTGAAGGTGGTGCCGCTGAAACAGACCCGATCGATCATCTCGCCACCGGCTTGCCAGGGCGGCATCCGCTCCAATAGCTCGGTGTGGCCCCACAACACACCGATGCCGGTCGGGCCATAGAGCTTGTGGCCGGAGAAGGCGTAGAAGTCGCAGCCGATGGCTTGTACATCCACCTCGAGATGGGCCACCGCCTGGGCACCATCGATCAGCGTCACGGCGCCGACTGCCTTGGCCGCTGCCACCATCTCTTTGACTGGATTGACGGTACCGAGGGCATTGGAGACGTGGGCCACGCTCACCAGTCGGGTGCGTGGCCCCAGCATAGTGTGATAGGCGGCCAGATCGAGATCGCCTCGCTCATCGAGCGGGATGACCCGAATCACCGCGCCGGTGCGCTGGGCGACCAGCTGCCACGGGACGATATTAGCGTGGTGCTCCAGGGTGCTGAGGATGATTTCGTCCCCCGCCTTGAGCTCGCTCATCCCCCAGCTGTGGGCCACCAGATTGATCGCCTCCGTGGTGCCGCGGGTCCAGATCACCCCTTGGCTGCGGGGCGCATTGATAAAACGGGCGACCGTTTCGCGTGCTGCTTCGAAGGCGCGGGTCGCGCGGCCACTCAGGGCGTGGGCGGCACGGTGCACGTTGGCATTGTCGGCCCGATAGTAGTGAGCGATGGCATCCAGCACCGCTTGCGGCTTCTGGGTGGTGGCGGCGTTGTCCAGATAGACCAGAGGGTGGCCGTTTACCTCCTGCGCCAAGGCCGGAAACTGGCTACGCAGTCGGTCATGCTGTTGCTGATTCATGCTCCCCTCATCATCTGGAAAAAGTCATCATCTCGAAAGGTCGGCCATGATCCAGAAAATAGCGCCTGAACACAAGGCGCGATAAGCCGGAATGGCGGTTGCCTGCCGTGCAGCAGGTACGGCTCATCGGGTGATTTCTGGTACAATGCCGCCCCTCATCATAAGCCAAGAGATCCGGCCCATGAAGCTCAACCCCAATCAGAACGAAGCGGTCAAGTATGTATCCGGCCCTTGCCTGGTGCTGGCGGGTGCCGGATCGGGCAAGACCCGCGTCATCACCAACAAGATTGCCTATCTGGTGCAGCAGTGTGGTTACAACGCGCGCAACATCGCCGCAGTTACCTTCACCAACAAGGCGGCACGGGAGATGAAGGAGCGTGTTGGCCAGACCCTGGGTCGCAAGGAGGCGCGGGGGCTGATGGTCTCCACCTTCCATACCCTCGGTCTCGATATCATTCGCCGTGAACACAAGAGCCTGAATCTCAAGGCGAACTTCTCCCTGTTCGACGACACCGACCAGCTGGCGCTGCTCAAGGAGCTCACCGAAGACGAGCTCGATAACGACAAGGACAAGCTCTCGGCCCTTATCAGCCAGATCTCCAACTGGAAGAACGACCTGATCCTGCCAGCCCGCGCCATGCGTATCGCCCGCGGGCCGGAAGAGGTGCTGATGGCCCAGCTCTACGAGCGCTATCACCGCCAGATGGTGGCCTATAACGCGCTGGATTTTGACGACCTCATCGTGATGCCGACCCTGCTGCTCAAGAGCAATCAGGAGGTGCGCGAGCGCTGGCAGAACAAGATCCGCTACCTGCTGGTCGATGAGTATCAGGACACCAACACCAGCCAGTACGAGCTGGTGAAGCAGATCGTCGGCGAGCGGGCCCGTTTTACCGTGGTGGGGGATGATGACCAGTCCATCTACTCCTGGCGCGGTGCCAAGCCGCAGAATCTGGTGCTGCTGAACGAAGATTTCCCCAGCCTCAAGCTGATCAAGCTGGAGCAGAACTACCGCTCCAAGCGGCGTATCCTCAAGTGCGCCAACATCCTGATCGCCAACAACCCGCACGTCTATGACAAGGCGCTCTTCTCCGAACTGGATGAGGGGGTGAAGCTCAAGGTGCTGTTCGCCAAGAACGAGGAGCACGAAGCGGAGCGCATCGCCGCCGAGATGATGGGCCACAAGTTTATGAACCGCACCCGGTTCAAGGATTACGCCATCCTCTATCGGGGCAACCATCAATCGCGCATCTTCGAGAAGGCGCTGATGACCAACCGGATTCCTTACCGTATCTCCGGCGGCACCTCATTTTTCTCCCGCACCGAGATCAAGGACATCATGGCCTACCTCAAGCTGCTGGTGAATCCGGATGAGGACACCGCCTTCCTGCGGGTGGTCAACTTGCCGCGCCGCGAGATTGGCCCCACCACGCTGGAGAAGCTGGGCCAATACGCCAACCAGCGCGGCAAGAGCCTGTTTGCCGCCAGCTTCGAGCTGGGGCTGGAACAGCACCTCTCTGGTCGTGGCCTCGTGGCCCTGCAGGCATTCACCAACTGGCTGGTTCGCCTTGGCGATCAGGCGCTGCGTGGCAATCCGGTGGAGGCGGTGCGGGACATGATCAAGGAGATCCACTACGAAGAGTGGCTCTACGAGACCTCTCCCAGCCCGAAAGCGGCCGAAATGCGGATGCAGAACGTCTCCACCCTCTATCGCTGGATCACAGAGATGCTGGAAGGGGATGAGCTGGAGGAGTCGATGACGCTGGCTCAGGTGGTCACTCGCTTAACCCTGCGCGACATGATGGAGCGTAACGAGGGGGAAGACGATGCGGATCAGGTGCAGTTGATGACCCTGCATGCCTCCAAGGGGTTGGAGTTCCCCTATGTCTACATGGTGGGGATGGAGGAGGGCTTGCTGCCCCACCAGACCAGCATCGATGAAGACAATGTGGAGGAGGAGCGGCGCCTTGCCTACGTGGGTATCACCCGTGCCCAGACCGAGCTGACCTTTACCCTCTGCAAGGAGCGACGTCAGTTTGGCGAGTCGGTGCGGCCAGAGCCGAGCCGCTTCCTGCTGGAGTTGCCGCAGGATGACCTTGAATGGGAAAACCAGAGGAAGGTGACCGCCGAGGAGCGCCAGCAGAAGGGGCAGGTCGGTGTTGCCAACCTGCGGGCGCTGTTCAAGAAGGATTAACGCTACGGGTTGGCCGGGGTAAGCAGCGGCACTATGTCTGTGCCCGGCATCGGGGGAGAGATATAGCGCCCTTGCCCCATTTGACAGCCGATATCGATCAGCTTCTGCAACTGCTGCTGGTTCTCGATCCCCTCGACCACCAGGGTGTAATCGAGATCCTGACAGATATCCCGCATGGCGCGGATCAGCGCCAAATCTTTGGGCGATTGCAGCATCCGCTGGGTAAAGCTGTCGTCCACCTTGATGTAATCCACCGGGAAGTGGAACAGGGCGTTGAGGGAGGAGAAGCCGGTGCCGAAATCATCGAGGCTGATCTGGATGCCCTTGGCCCTCAGGTCATGCAGGGATGCCAGCGCATCGGAATCTTGCCGCGACAGCTCCCGTTCGTTGAATTCAAAAATCAGATAGCTGGGGGCGACCCCCTCCTCCTCGATGATCCCCATCAGCCGCATGATGTGTTCATGGTTGACCAGATGCTTGCCCGAGAGATTGATGGCGATTTTGAACTTGCTCTGCCCGGAGATCGGCAGCCAGTTTTTCAGCTGCTGGCAGGTGTGGCGCAGGATCTGGTAATCCAGCTCCAGAATGAGACCGCACTGCTCTGCCAACGGAATAAAGTCGAACGCATCCTTAAGAATGCCCTCTTCGGTCAGCCAGCGGGCCATCACCTCCAGCCCGGTCAGACGGCTATCCTGTAGCCGGATCACTGGCTGAAAATAGGGGACGATCCGTCCTTCCCTAAGGGCTCTGGCCAGCATCTCTTCCGGCGAGTTCCAGTTCTGGTTGATGCAATCTTCCGAGTAGCTGACGATGCGGCTGCGCCCATTGCGCTTGGCCTGATACATGGCCAGATCGGCCTGATGGAGCAGCTGGCTGATATCGGTGGTCTGCGCCGAGACGCTCGATACCCCCAGGCTGACGGTGATGCTCAGCTCGTTGCCCAGCAACCGGAATGGGTAGGAGAGGCGGCTGATGATGCGGTTGAGTACCGGGCTGATGTCATCATCTGTTTTGCTGTTGTCCAGATAGATAACGAATTCGTCCCCCCCCAGTCTGGCTACCAGATCGTTTTGCCGGATGCAGGTCTGCAGGCGGCGGCTCACCTCTTTGAGCAGCTGATCCCCGGCGCTGTGGCCCAGGGTGTCATTGATCTGCTTGAAGTGATCCACGTCGATGAAAATCACCGCAAATCCCGGTGATTTGTAGCGGTTGTAGTGGGTCATGGCGTGGTTGAGGTGGTTCATCAACAGCGCGCGGTTGGGCAACTGGGTCAGTGGGTCGTGCAGGGCGTCAAACTGCAGCCTGCGTTCCAGCTCCTGATGCTGCTTGAGCTGTTTTTGCAGTCGCAAGTTGGTCTGGCGCAGCTGTTGCAGGCGCTGATTGATCGAATCTTCGGTGTTGATATCGCTGAGTTGCTGGCGGATCCGTTTTAGTTCAAGCAGCAGGGTGAGCTGACCGCGCAGGAAGTCGAGGAACAGCTTGTCGTCAGTTTCCAGCGGCAGGGCTGTGCTGATGATGAAGTGGGCGAAGTATTGTTGTTGCAGCCGCAGTGGCAGGCTGTGCCAGTGCAATCCATCTCTGTTTATCTCGATATTGCTGGTGCTATGACACAGCCCGCTGATGAACTCATGGCTCTGATGGGGCTGTGCGGGGTAGATAGTTTCCAGCTTCTGGCTGCTGAGGCGCACCAGCAGCATATCCTTGATGGCCAGCATCTGACGCAACACAGCTTCAAGCTGGGAAAAGAGCGCCTGACTGGGCAGTGTGCTTGCCAGCCGCATGATGCGGCTGATGCTCTCTATCTTTTTCTTCCAGTTCGGGTCTTTGCGGATCAGGGGAGAGGGGAGCTCGGTAAGATGGGAGCCCGCCTGGGTTTCTGTCAGTCGTTTGGCCAGACACTCCAGCAGCAGGCGCAGGGTCGGCAGATCGGTCGGAGCACAGCGAGCCATCAACCATTGCACCTGGCCATGTTCGATGGGGAAGACACACCATCCCTCGGTCTCATCAAGCTGGGTGAGTTGTTCCGTGATGCGGGATTGCTCCCGGCCCAGCTGTTGTTTGAAGGAGTCACTGACCTTGTAGGCGTAGAGCCAGTTCAACCCGGTATCAGAGAGGCCCAGCATGCCGAAATGTTGCAGTGGGCATAGCTGATCAATCTGCTGGATCAGCACGTCATAATCTTCAGGCGTGGCTGTTTGTGGCGCCGGGAAGTCCATAATGGCAGAGACCAACGCCAGCAAAGGAGTTGAGTAGTGGGGTTCGATGGATTGGGCCGACATGAGCAACTCCCGAGATGTCTACCTTACAAGAGTAGTCGGAAGCCGATAGATTGAAAGGGCCGCAATTGCGGCCCTTTCAAATACTTACAGCTTATCGATCATGTAGTGGATGGCGTTTTCAATCTCTTCATCACTACAGGTCGCACAAGTGCCGCGCGGAGGCATCATGCCGGACTTGCCGGTAAAGCCTTCGATGGCATGTTTTTTGAGGGTTGCAATGCCCTGGGCGATACGAGGTTCCCAGGCGGCCTTGTCACCCCGTTTGGGGGCTCCGGCTGCACCGGTGTCATGACAGGCAAAGCAGGCGCCCTTGAACACCGCCTCACCATCGCGGGGGCCGGAAGAGGCAGCAGCAGCTGGCGCAGCGCCCGCACCGACAATACCTTCCAGATCCTTGGCGGTATAGACCTGACCGATTGGTTTGATCCGCTCGGCAATGGCTTCCGGTGACATATCATCGGCAGCAAGCACTGCCCCAGACAAGCTGGCGGCCGTCATCCCGACAGCCAGCAAATAGCTCAGTTTTTTCAACACGCTCATATACTCCCAGCAGTCTTTTATTATCCCTGTAAACGACGGGATTATAACCGAATAGTTACAGCCATTTAAACGCTTGTGTGTGAAGTGTTAAACACTCTGCGTACAAAGTTTTGGGCGATATCACGGCAATTCGGGCGGTGGAGATAAAAAGAAACCCGGCATTCGCCGGGTTTCGGGTAACCAAGGGGTGAAATGGTTTATTTGTCCCAGCTCAGGATCACCTTGCCGGAGTGGCCGGAGCGCATCGCATCGAACCCTTGCTGGAATTCGTCGATGTGGAATCTGTGGGTAATGATGGGGGAGAGATCCAGTCCTGACTGGATCAGGCTGGCCATTTTGTACCAGGTCTCGAACATCTCGCGGCCATAGATCCCTTTGATAAACAGTCCCTTGAAGATCACCTTGTTCCAGTCGATGGCCATAGTCGAGGGGGGGATGCCGAGCATGGCGATCTTGCCGCCGTGGTTCATCTTGTCGAGCATCTCCTGGAAGGCGCTCGGGACGCCGGACATCTCCAGCCCCACGTCGAACCCTTCGGTCATGCCCAGCTCGCTCATCACGTCGGCGAGCTTCTCTTTGCTGACGTTGACTGCGCGGGTGGCGCCCATCTTGCGGGCCAGCTCCAGTCGGTATTCATTGACGTCGGTGATCACCACGTGGCGCGCACCCACATGGCGGCAGACTGCGGCAGCCATGATGCCGATAGGGCCAGCACCTGTGATGAGCACATCCTCGCCCACCAGATCGAAGGAGAGGGCGGTGTGCACCGCATTGCCGAACGGGTCGAAGATGGCAGCCAGCTCGTCCGGGATGTTGTCCGGCAGCTTGAAGGCGTTGAACGCGGGGATCACCAGATATTCGGCAAAGGCACCCGGACGGTTGACGCCAACACCAATGGTGTTGCGGCAGAGGTGGGTGCGCCCGGCGCGGCAGTTGCGGCAGTGACCGCAGGTGATGTGCCCTTCGCCGGAGACCCGATCGCCGATGGCGAAGCCGCGCACCTCCTGACCGATGGCGACCACTTCGCCGACATATTCGTGGCCGACCACCATGGGCACCGGAATGGTCTTTTGTGACCACTCGTCCCAGTTGTAGATATGGATATCGGTGCCGCAGATGGCGGTTTTGCGGATCTTGATCAGCAGGTCGTTGTGGCCGAGCTCGGGGGCCGGTACATCCGTCATCCAGATACCGACCTCTTTGTGCAGCTTGGAGAGTGCTTTCATGGCTGTTCCTTCAATATGAATGCAGAAGAAAGGGGCTCCGGGCCCCTTGATTCAAATCAGATAACGCCGAGTTCACGGCCGATGCGGATGAAGGCGTCGATCGCCTTGTCCAGCTGCTCGCGGGTGTGGGCAGCAGACATCTGGGTGCGAATGCGCGCCTGACCCTTGGGCACCACCGGGAAGGAGAAACCCACCACATAGATGCCGGCAGCCAGCATGCGGCTCGCCATTTCGGAGGCCAGTTTGGCATCCCCCAGCATCACCGGAATGATGGCGTGGTCGGCACCCGCCAGAGTGAAGCCGGCGGCACTCATCCGCTCGCGGAAGTAACGGCTGTTCTCTTTCAGGCGGGCGCGCAGGTCGTGTCCTTCGGCCAGCATGTCGATCACCTTGATGGTGGCAGAGACTATGGAGGGGGCCAGCGAGTTGGAGAAGAGGTAGGGGCGGGAGCGCTGACGCAGCCAGTCGATCACCTCTTTCTTGCCGGAGGTATAGCCGCCAGACGCGCCGCCGAGCGCCTTGCCCAGGGTGCCGGTGATGATGTCGACCCGATCCAGCACGCCGCAATATTCGTGGGTGCCCCGACCGTTTTCACCGATAAAGCCGACGGCGTGGGAGTCATCCACCATCACCAGCGCATCGTATTTATCCGCCAGGTCACAGATGGATTTGAGGTCGGCGATGACGCCATCCATGGAGAAGACACCGTCGGTGGCGATCAGCTTGAAGCGGGCGCCATCGGCATCTGCCTGTTTCAGCTGGGCTTCCAGTTCGGCCATGTCGTTGTTGGCGTAGCGATAGCGCTTGGCCTTGCACAGCCGCACGCCATCGATGATGGAGGCGTGGTTGAGGGCATCGGAGATGATGGCATCTTCGGCGCCGAACAGGGTCTCGAACAGACCGCCATTGGCATCGAAGCAGGAGGAGTAGAGGATGGTGTCCTCGGTGCCGAGGAAGGCGGACATCTTCTGCTCCAGCTCTTTATGCTGGTCCTGGGTGCCGCAGATGAAGCGCACCGAGGCCATGCCGAAGCCGTGGCTGTCGAGCCCCTGATGGGCGGCGGCGATCAGTTCCGGGTGGTTGGCCAGCCCCAGATAGTTGTTGGCACAGAAGTTCAGTACCTGCTCACCGCCGACGGCGATGCTGGCCTGCTGGGCGGAGGTGATGATGCGCTCCTGCTTGTACAACCCTTCAGCTTGCACCTGGTTCAGTTGCTCGGTCAGGTGACGATAGAATCCGTTAGACATCCTCGATCCTTATTGGCTATTTCAGCTGCGTATCAACAGAGGGCAACATTTTACTGCAATCTGTTGCGGTAAAATCAAATGATTGTGCTGATATTCAACAAATGTGAAACAGATCTCACCCTGCTGGTTGGGCCAGCTGGCGGTAGTGTTGCTCCAGCTGGCGGATCTGCCCGGCCACCTGGGGTTGCACATAGGGGCGCAGCAGGAACAGCACCTTTAACACCCCCTGATAGAGCAGTGGCTTGGTGATGCGGGTGTTGGGGGCTTGGGCAATCTGGAACGGGATCCAGCAGGTCACCACCATCTTGATGGTCTGGCCCAGATCCGGCAGGTCTTCATCGCTGACATCGATGATGCCCCCTTCGCGCAGGCTTCTGAGCAGCGCCACCACGGAAGAACGCATCTGCTCCTGGGCCTTGAGGTACTTCTGTTGCAGCGGCTCGTCGCGGCTCAGGATGTCCGGCAGATTGGCGTAGAAGAAGCGGAACTGCCACATCAGATAGAAGATGGCATCCAGATAGCCCATCAGATCTTGCAGGGTGATCTCGCGGTTGCGAGCGGGTACGAAGCTCTCGCTCAGGTGGCGGGCATACTGGTCGAAGATGGAGTGGATGATGTCTTCTTTATTGCGGAAGTGGTAATAGAGGTTGCCCGGGCTGATGCCCATGTGTGCCGCAATATGGTTGGTGGTGATGTTGCGTTCACCCTGATCGTTGAACAGCTCGGTTGCGCTGTGGATGATCCTGTCTCTGGTTTTCATCACTCATTCCTCCAACAGGTTCCGCTCGGGGCAGTTTTGAACAAGGTCGAATCCCCGGACGGCCCGTGATAAACTTTTCGGCAATTTCAAATTGGCTCACTATACACAGCTTTAACAAGCAGTCACATGTAGCCATCAACGTACGAGAGGCAAACTCCATGATCGTAGTAACTGGCGGTGCTGGCTTTATCGGCAGCAATCTGGTCAAGCAGCTGAACGCTCAAGGACGGACCGATATCGTGGTCATTGATGACCTGACCGACGGCACCAAGTTCGTCAACCTGGTCGATCTGACCATCGCTGACTACATGGACAAAGACGAGTTCCAGGCGCGCATCGTCTCCGGCGACGAGTTTGAAGAGTGGGACAACGGCATCGAGGTGATCTTCCATGAAGGCGCCTGCTCTGCGACCACCGAGTGGAACGGCAAGTTCATCATGGAGGTCAACTACGAGTACTCCAAGGATCTGTTCCACTACTGCATCGAGCGTGAAATTCCGTTCATTTACGCCTCCTCTGCCGCGACCTACGGTGGCCGCAACGACAACTTCATCGAAGATCCCAAGTTTGAACAGCCGCTCAACGTCTACGGCTACTCCAAGCAGCTGTTTGACCAGTACGTGCGCCGCTGGATCCCCGAGATCAACTCTCAGGTCGTTGGCCTCAAGTACTTCAACGTCTACGGTCCGCGTGAGCAGCACAAAGGTTCCATGGCTTCCGTCGCCTTCCACCTCAATACCCAGGTGAAGAAGGGCGAGAATCCCAAGCTGTTCGAAGGTTGCGATGGCTTCCCGAACGGTGGTCAGATGCGTGACTTCATCTATATTGACGACGTCTGCAAGGTAAACCTCTGGTTCTGGCAGAACCCGCAGCACTCCGGCATCTTCAACTGCGGTACCGGCCGTGCCGAGCCGTTCCAGAATGTGGCCGAAGCGGTGATTAAGCATCATCAGAAGGGTGCCATCGAGTACATCCCCTTCCCGGATCACCTCAAGGGTCGTTACCAGAGCTTCACCCAGGCTGACATGACCAAGCTGCGCAGCGTGGGTTATGACGCCGAGTTCAAAACCGTGGCCGAAGGGGTTGCGGATTACATGGCCTGGCTCAACCGCTAACGGGTGAGCATAACGCGGCAGTTTGAGCGCAAAACCGGAAGTGGGCACTCGCCTGCTTCCGGTTTCTGGCATCTATGGCTGTTTGCTGTTTCTCTCTTTTCTACCGGGTAACCGCGCGATGAATGTATTGATGGCACTCTCCCAGCTCGAGGTAACGGGAGCTGAGGTCTATGCCACCACGGTCGGTAACGAACTGACCCGGCGTGGTCACAACGTCTTTTATGTGTCAGATACCCTGACCAAACCGACCCTTGGTCCTGTCTTCACGCTGAGATTCAACAAGCGCAGCATCCTGCGCCGCTTCTGGCACGTCTTTTACCTCATCTATCTCATCAAGAAGCACCATATCCAGTTGGTGCATGCTCACTCCCGCGCCTCCGGCTGGAGCAGCTATGTCGCCTGCAAACTGACCGGAACTCCGATGATCACCACGGTCCATGGCCGCCAGCCGGTACACGCCTCGCGCAAGGCTTTCCATGCACTCGGCTATCGGGCGGTTGCCGTTTGTGAGGATATTGCCCATCAGATTGTCGACAGTCTGGGGGTCGACCCTGCGATCGTGCAGGTGCTGCGCAACGGTATCGAAACCGACAAATTCCAGCCTGTGCCTGCGCCGGACAACCCCAAGCCGGTAATCGCCATCATCGGTCGCCTGAGTGGCCCCAAAGGGGAGCTCTGTTACCGCCTGCTCGACGAAGTGCTTGATCTTGATACTTGTCGGGTGCGGATTGTCAGCGGTACCAAGGTGCCGGAGCGCTTTGCCCGTTTCGAAGGCCGTGCCGAGTTTGTTGGTTATGTCGATGATGTGCCTGCTCTGCTGGCGAGTAGCGATCTGGTGATCGGCGCGGGTCGGGTGGCGATGGAAGCACTGCTCTGCGGCCGTCCCGCCTTTGCCATCGGTGAAGCCAAGGCCATCGGTCTGGTGACTGAACAGAATCTGGATGAGGCGCTGGCCAGCAACTTCGGTGACATTGGGCCCAAGGATCTGGCTATCGACTTCGCTAAACTCAAGGGCGACGTTGTCAACGCACTGGCAAGCAAAGGCGTCGCGGATACCATTCGCCAGCGCGTGTTGCAGGAGTATGACCTGCAAGGTGTGGTCTCTGGTCTCGAGTCCATCTATCAGGATGCGGTGGTGGAAACTCTGCGCCGTGAAATGCCGGTCATCATGTACCACCGCTTTATCGAGCAGGATAGCGAGAAAGGGGTGCACGGCACCTGGATGCCGATCGCCATGTTCGAGAAGCATCTGCGCCTGATGAAGTGGCTCGGCTACGAAACCCTGACGTTCCGTGATCTGGCTGACAAAGGCTTTATCCACCGTCTGCAATATGGCAAGAAGTACCTGATGATCACCGCCGATGACGGTTATCAGGACAACCTGACCCGCATGCTGCCGCTGCTGGAAAAATATGGTTACAAAGCAGTGGTATACGTGGTCACCGGTGAAGGCTATAACCGTTGGGATGTGGAACATCCGACCAATCCGGATACCAAAGTTTCGCTAATGAGTGGTGACCAGGTCAAAGCGCTGGCCGCCAGCGGTCATGTGGAGATCGGTGGTCATACCCTGACCCATCCCCGCTTGAGTCAGCTCTCACCCGAGCAACAAGCCCATGAAATTCAGGAGAATAAACGCCAACTGGAGGCCCTGCTTGGCCATCCGTTGCTCTCGTTTGCCTACCCTTATGGAGATATGAACGACAGTGCCAAGAAGCAGGCCATCGCCGCAGGCTATCGTTTTGCCGTTGCAACCAACAGTGGCCCCAAAGCAATGCATCAGGACCCCCACCAGATTCGCCGGATTGCCATCTTCCCCCGCACTGATGTGTTCGGGCTGTGGCGTAAAATTCGTGGGAATTATGTTTTCAGGAAAGCATAACAACATATGATAGCCGCAAGATACAGCCATCGAATTGGAATTGCTCTGTATTCGGTCACTCTATTTTTTACGCTGTGTGGACTATTTATTGTCCCCTCTGGTCAACATTACCTCTCAAATTTACTTGTTTTATCATCATTTGTTGGTGTTTTTAATTTTTTTGTTGGTAGGGGCGATAGTTGTGGTTTGACAGAAAAAAAACTATACATGTGTGTGTTGACTTATATCGTGGCAATCAGTATCAGCCGATTAGTGCACGATGATGACAGTTGGATTATTCGAAACTCGTTATATGTGTTAGTTTTTTTTCTTGTAATGCCAAGGGAACGTGTGCTGGTTGAGGCATTTAAGCTTGGTGCATTTTGTGGCGGAATTGCTATAGGTTTTCTCTCAATTTGGCAGTTCCATAGTGGAATGCTTAGGGTTGAAGGATTCACCAATGCCATACTGTTTGCTCAGGGTGCACTGATACTTGCAATATTAAACGTTTTTTTTGCTCAAGAGTCATCAAGAAATTTGACTAAATATGGTTATTTTATTAGTTCCATTTTTGCTATATCGGCTATATATCTATCTCAAAGTCGTGGTGTATGGCTAGCCCTAACAGTTGTAGTTATTTATTTTATTTTTATAAAGGCGATAAAAAATCCAGTAAAATACTTTATCTGGCTTTTAATACTCTCTTGTTTGTTAGCCGTTGTTTATTACGAAAGTGATATATTAAGGGTTCGTATTCACGAGAGTATCTCTGAAGTCAACATGATGGAGAGTAATAATTACACCTCATCGTGGGGGTTAAGATTAATGGCATGGCGTAGTGCATGGGCTGGATTTGTAGAATATCCATTGTTAGGTGTGGGGCTGGATGGATTTAAAACCATCCAACAGCAGCAGTTACTGGATGGTATTGTGGATAGCTATTATGTCAATTACGGCATGTACCATGCACATAATCAATTTATGCAAAATATGGTTGTGCGTGGTGTGCTGGGATTGATTGCTGCGTTTGCTATTTTAGTTTACCCCATGGTGTTTTTCTGGCAGAAGTCCAATTTGATGTCCGTCGGGTTTATCGTCACATTGGGTATATTTATCTGTGCACTGACAGACGTCCCGATAGAACATCAAAATTCACTTTACATTTATCTTATTTCATTGTTTTTTATTTGTTTTATTAATGAAAATAAAGCTATTGAAATGGTTTCCTCATGACTAAACGCATTCTGTTTTTTATTCACTCACTGGGTATGGGGGGGGCAGAGAAAGTACTCCTTGCCTATGTAAAAGGTTTGACGTCTAGTGGGGATTATCATATTACAATTGCTACCAATGAGGATAGCAGTAAATATGTTCTTGCCCAGGATGCTGCTACCTTTGCAACGATAGTTAATCTTGATTTGAAGAAAGGGGGCTCGTTTGCAACGAAGTTATTTTCTTCATTTAGAAGACGGCAAGTAATTAATGGGCTGATTGAAGATAGTGACGTAGTTGTTGATTTCCTAGATGGTGACTTTTTCAAGTGCCTGAATCGATGTAACAAACCTAAAATTATGTGGCTGCACTCAAGCTTTTATAACCTTGAGGGCCGTAAGCGGCATATGCGAAAGCGGTGTGAAAATTATGATAGGATTATCCTTATTTGCCAAGATATGCTGGCAGAGCTTCAGCACGAACAGGTAGGGTGGTTGGAAAAGGTTCGCGTTTTATATAACCCTTTCAATTTTGCACATATTTCTAGTCAGGCTGAGAAATATAAAGAGTGCTATTCGGTAGAAAAAAAATTGCTGCAGGAAGAATATATTTTGAGCGTATCTCGCTTGGATGAACAGACCAAGGATATTGAGGGGTTGCTCCAAGCTTATGCCAAAGCATTGTATAAGGGGGTAAATAAAAAACTTGTTATCATCGGTGATGGCCCAGATAGGAGCTATCTGGAATCGGTAGCTGCAAACCTGCATTTGCATGATAGAGTCCATTTTATCGGCCTTAAAGCAAATCCTTACGTATGGATGAAGCATGCTGATACCTTCGTGCTGAGTTCCCGAGGGGAGGGGTTTGGATTGGTATTGGTTGAGGCATTATTGCTATGTGGGCGGGTTATTTCTACTGATTGCCCTGTTGGCCCCAGTGAGGTCCTTGAGCGTGGGCGGTTAGGTGCTTTGGTGCCTATGGGTGATGTTCCTGCATTGACTGATGCTCTGCTCAATCCTCCCCCGAAATTATCAAATATTGATCTTGCTAAATATTCAGACGAGAGTGTCTTGAGAGAATTTGATAATATGTTGCGAGAGCTTTTATAAACAATATTATCCCCCTTGCTCGATGCATGAGGGGGTTTGGATGGTAGATAACATGATCCCAGTTTTTGTCATCAGTCTTTCCCGCAGTGCCGAACGTCGAGAGATGGCACACAAGCAGATGAAGCATCTAGGCATTGAGTTCAGCTTTTTTGATGCCATTGATGGCCGTAATTTGACGGAAGGAGATGTCGGACTGGTTGATATGGTTGAAGCCAAGGCCTTTTCCGGACATGAACTGAGCCCTGGCGAGATCGGCTGTGCACTTAGCCATATCAAGCTTTACGAGATGATGGTTGCAAAGGGAATCGAGCGTTGTGTCATTCTGGAAGATGATGCTTACTTGCACATGCACTTCAAGAAAATCGTTGAAAAGATAGCCTCCTGCAATCATTCCGACATTGTCTTCCTGCACCATGGCAAGGCTAAAAAGTGGCCTCTTCTGCGAGCTTTGCCAGAGGGTTACAGACTTGCCAAATACAGGACGCCCAGTAAAGGTTCCAAGCGTGCGGTGTTGTCTGCTGCCGGTTACATATTGACACTGGAAGGGGCCAACAAGTTATTGGCCAAGGCCTATCCGGTGCGGATGCCGGCGGACTACCTGACTGGCCTCTTGCAGCTGACGGGCGCGAGTGCATCTGGTGTTGAACCTTGCTGCCTTGATGTCGATCTGTTCACCACCACGATTGACGATCGTGCCTATGGTCACTATCTCGAGCAGAGCGGTGACGACAAGACGCCGATACAGGGCGAATAGAGCATGAATCTACAGAAATTTGCCAAGTCCCGGTTTGCTCGCCACCTGCTTTGTGCCCAGCCTGCGGCGAAGAAGATTGAAGAGCCAGTCAGCTCTCTGCTCGTTATCTGTTTCGATGCCATCGGCGATTTTGTGCTGTCACTGCCAGCACTGGATGCCCTGAAACGGCGTTATCCAGAAGCCGCCGTTGAGCTGCTGTGCAGCCCGCGCAATGCAACCTTGGCTCGTACCGTGGACGGAGTGGTGGCCTGCCATCCCGTTACGCTGAACGATCGTCTGTGGGATGCAGACGGTTGGCGTCAGTTGCGAGCATTGAAGGCACGACAGTTTGATCTGGTGATCAATCTCTTCGATGAGCCGGACGAACTGGCGATGGCCAAGATGTTGTTTGTTGCCAATGGTCGTCTGGTCTCTTTGCCGCTGCGACGCAAAAGCGACAATCAGCAGAGATTGCTGCCCGATTTCCGGCTGAGAGCTCGTGAAGTGGCGGCCGCTTGCGAACCTCACTTCGTCAACAGGATGCTGGCTATTGCTGAGGGTGAAACCTCAGCAACCAATATTCCCTGCCCTTGCAATCCCGCTTATGAGACCCGCAGTTTTGGGCGTTATGTGATCGTCAATCTGGCTGGCAGCCAGCGTGGCAACACCATTGGCCGTGAGCTGCAAGGTGAGTTGCTGCGGGCTCTGCCTGCTCAGGACAATCTTCGCTATCTGCTGTTTAGTCGCGAACCACTGGCTGTTGCCCGACCGGATCTCACCGCCATCTATCCGGATTCGATTCTGGATTCAGCGACGCTGATCCGCGATGCCTGCGCTGTATTATCCACCGATACCTCGATCATCCACATCGCTGCTTCCTACGAGGTTCCCACCCTGATCCTGATGAACAGCGAGCCGTGGCGCGATGCTTTTATTCCTCTTTATGGTTCCCATCAGCTGGTGAGAGCCCCGGGAGAGAGCCTCGCGACCCTGAAGGTGGCCGAAGTGAGTGCCGCCCTCAACAGCATGCTGGTATCCTGATCCCCTTTGTTTGCATTCCGAGGTCTCCATGGGACTGATTAATGAGCTGCAACTGGCGCGCGATGTATTGCGTCGCCGGTTGGGCCGCTGGTTGTTTGACCGGGCGCGCAGTCGTCCGGCTGACGATGGCTGTGGCAAGGTGGTGCTGCTTCGTTGGGATGCCAAGCTGGGTGATGCCATCGTCTCCTCCTGGGTTGCACGGGAAATCCGCCGGGCCCAGCCAGAGCGGGAAGTGTGGGTCGTGACGACTCATGCCATGGCCCCGCTATTTCGCGATCATCTGGGAGCAGATCGAGTCATCGAGGTACCCAAGCGTCCGGCTTATGGCGAGCTGAAAGCGCTGGCGCACTCTCTGGGGCGGGTCGGATATCTGGTCCATCTTGGCAAGTCGCTGAAGATGAAAGATATCTACTTTTTGAATCAGGTCGATGCCTGCCACATTGCGGGCATGGATGATGCGCTGGCTTCCATTGATATCAAGCTTGGCGAACGCACGGCCGGACGCCACTTTGCCGACAAGTTCGCGGCGCTGCTGGACAGCATGGGGATTCGCGATCCCGATACCCGATATGTGATCCCCCATAGTCCCGAGTGGGAGCAAAATCTGGCAGCATGGTGGCCTGCCGCGCAACAGGTGATCGCGTTTAACCCGTATGGCAGCGGTGGCGCCCGCCGTCTGCGACCGGAGATGATTGCCCGCATGCTGGAGCTGATGCTGGCCCATTGCCAGCAAACCCTCTGCCTGCTTTTCCCGCCAGGGATGGAGCAGGAGGTCGCCACATTGCGCGATAAAGCCAGCGAGCCAGCACGGATCCTGCTGTCGCCAGAGGCACCATCGCTCGGCGGGCTCTTTACCCAGTTGCGTCACTCGGTTGGTCTGGTGTCGGTCGATACCGCCACCGTACATATTGCGGCAGGACTGAACTTGCCGATCCTGGGGCTCTATAACCCGGATCTGGGCGGGGGAGGTGAAAACTACGCTGAGTGGCACCCCAATACCCGTGATGCGATGACGCTGTTTTCCAAATCGCTGACCAGTCAGGATATCAATTCGCTGGATATGAACGAGTTCGAGCAGACCTTCTCCAGATGGATTGCCTCGATCAATAACAAGAACCCTACATAACAGGAGCCACAGGGATTGAACGAATTACAAAAGAGGAGCGGAGCCAACGGCTTGTTTTATCTGGGCCTTGGCGGGGGGCTGCTGATCTCCCTGATTTTCTTCCAGTTGCAACTCCTCACTGGCGACCAGACCCAGATGCTCTACAAGGGTTACCTGGGGGCTTATGAGGGGGTCTGGCTCAGTTATGGCAATGCGGCGAGTGCGGTGGGCAATGTGCCGGGCAGCTTGTCGGCCTGGCTGATCGGTGGGCCGCTGTTGCTGTGGGACTCTCCCTATGCACCCATGCTGCTGCTGCTGGCGATGCGGCTGGTCGGGTTCCTGCTGTTTGATGCGGTGATCCGCCAGGTGTTTGATGACAGGGTGCGCCTGCTGTTTCTGGTGCTCTGCTGGCTCAACCCCTGGTTCCAGTACGAAAGCCTGCTCTACAACCCCTCCTATCTGTTCCTCTTCTCGGCCATGCACTGCTGGTCGGCCTGGCATATGCGTGAGCGGGCCTCCTTCTGGCACATGATTGTTCACCTGCTGGCTATCGGCATGGCGATGCAGTTGCACTACTCCTGGCCGCTGCTGGCGGTAATGTCCACCTATCTGTTCTGGCGCCGCATTCTCAAGGTGAGCTGGAGCGGGGTGGTGGTGGCTGCTCTGTTGATCGGTGCATCCCTGATCCCTTACGCCATGGAAGTGATGAGCAACAGCCACATCACCCAGAACGTCGATCCTGAGGCGCGTCAACGTTACATCGGCTGGGGGCTGGTGCATGTCTATCCGGTGCTGAAATCAGTGCTCTACTGGCTGCGCTACGGCTCCTGGTTGTTTGCGAGCAAGCTGGTCAACGACACCCAGTTCATCTGGCTGGCGGGTCATGAGTATCTGCAGTTGGCGGCAGTCTGGCTGTGGCGGGTGGTGATCTACGGGGTGGGCTCGGCGACTGTGCTGCTGGCAGCCAAGGCCAACTGGCAGCTATGGCGTGAACTCAAACCGCGTCTGCTGCGCAGTGATCGTGCGCCAGTGGATGGCGAGAGCTGGCTCGGCCTCTATGCACTGGCGGCAGTGCTGGCGGTGCTGGTGAGTGCGGCGCTCTCGCCGATCATCTTCAACTACTGGCACCTGATGCTGATTTTCCCCTATGCCCTGTTCCCGATCCTGTTGCTGCTGGTGCGCTGGAGTCGCCGTTATCCGCAGTGGGTTGGCAAGGGGCTGCTGGCGGCCACGCTGTTCTGTACGGCGGTCAACCTGATTGCGGCGAGTGACAGCACCAAGTTCTCCTATCAGGCGGACTACAAGCTGCAGGTGCAGGAGTATCTGCAAGAGATGAAGCTGCAACCCGGGCAGTAACTCTCATCAACAGCCTGCTCCCCTGATCTTGGGGGAGCAGGTTATCGGTCACTATTCGAAACGATCCATATGGGCGAAGTTATTGGCTTCGGCAACCCAGCCTTCACGCCCATTGTTGTCCCGTATTTTTACCCACCACTGGTTTTTTGGGTTCTGGCCATATCTGATTTCGGTGCCCTCGTCGTCATAGTCCAGAGTGTAAAAATTCCCCTGATACCAGAACAGCATGGCGCCTTCGCCAATAGAGCCCAGCGTATCAAGTCGTTCACCCGTCTTCATATTGAGGAGTGGTCCCTCACCCCGTTCGTTGTAGCCGAGCTTGACCGGTTTCAGTACGGTGACAGTCCCCGCTTTCTCGGTAATTACCACGCCAGTCAACCCCTGTACCTTCTGGTTACGCGGCACCCGGAACAACACTTTGGCTGTGGGGGAGGGCTCAGCCCTGGCGAGCACTTCCTGTTTGGTCGTCCACTCCTGATAGGTACAGCCTTCAAACGGGCAGCGGTCCCAGTCGTAATAGGGGAGGGTCAGTGCAGGTTTGGCGCTGACGGCTGCGGCGAACAGTGACAACAATACCAATAACAGTCTCATGAATTTACCTGCCCGGCGGCTTTGATAACCGGCCGTGTTGATGAATCGTGCCGTCACTATATCCCAAGGATAAAAAACCTATCAAAACAAAGAGATTATTGACTTTTGGCACAATAAAACCTGTTGGTGATATCCGGCTGCCAGCGGAGGCGCAAGGGGTCGCCATTACATGGGGTGAGATAGCCCGCCCCTTTTCCTTGTGCCATGCTGATGGCTATCAGGGCATCGGGTCGGCACTTATGGGCATCTCTCGTTCGGGTATGTGTTTGTTATTACTGCTATTGGTACTTCTTCTCCCTTTTCAGGCCATCAGCCAACCTGCCGCGATCAAGGCACCACTACATGGGTGTGTCTTCCAGCTGGCGCCGCTGGTCACTGTCGATCAACAGGGCCAGGCCTCCGGGCCGGTGATCGACTACTTTCGCCGCCATATCGAACCCGTGATCGGGCGCACCATCGAGTGGCAGGGGCTCAATGTGGCGCGGCTGCTCAGCAACCTCGAGAGTGGCGAGTGCGATCTGACCCCGCTGCTGAGCTACAGTCCGGAGCGGGCCCGCCATTTCCACTATGTCGACCCTCATCTTTTGCTGTTGCGGCCAGTGCTGGTGGTGCTGGTGCCATCGCGACTGCGCTCGGTTGAGCGGCAGGAAGATCTCTACGGCACCTCCATCGGCTGGTCGAGTCAGGCGATCGTGCCGCCGCTGTTGCAACATCCGCAGATCCATATTGACGCCCTCTCCCAGATGAATTGGGAGAATGGCAACATGCAGAAGCTGCTGCGCGGGCGGATTGATGCCGCGCTCTTCTCCAACGATATTTCCGCCAACCATTTTCGCGCCCGGCTCTCTGCTGCGACCCGTCTGATCTATCTGCCGGTCACCCCGCTGCAGGTGCATATCGTGCTGAACAAGTCGCTGGGGGATGCCAACCCCGAGCTGGCGCAGCGCATGCAGCAGGTGGTCGAACGGGTGCCGCTCGCGTCATTGGTGGAGCCGGCGCCACGGCTGTGGGGGCGTTGAGAGGGGGTTGCGTGCAATAATCTACAAGTCCAAGGCCCGCTTCTGGTGTATCTATAGCCCATGAGTACCACTGATTCCCTTATCCGCTACTGGCAATCTCCGCTCCTGCCGGGGGTCGAGCTGTCACACTCCCATCACCGGGCGTTCAGCTACGGCCGCCATGTCCATCTCGACTACCATATCGGGCTGGTGCAGCGGGGGGGCCAGAAGTTCATCCACAAGGGGAACAGCCACCATCTGGTGCGCGGGGTGCTCTCTACCGTCAACCCGGACGAGGTGCACGATGGCCTCAGCCTGCTGCCGGAAGGGTACGAGGTGCGGGTCTTTGCCATCGATCCGCAGCAGTTGGCCATCTGGCTGCCGGAGCAGCCGGAACCCTTTTTCGACAAGGGATTGCAGAGCCGCCCCGACCTCTATCAGGGCTTTGCCCAGCTGCACAGCTACCTCGACAATCCGCAGGCTGATGGTCTGCTGATCGAGAGCCAGCTGCTCGCCCTGCTGGGGGAGCTGCTGCAGTTGGCCCCCGAGGTGCACCAGCTGGCCGATCCCCAGTTGCGATTCCTGCGCGACTACCTGATGGCCGCCCTCGACGAGCCCCACTCGCTGGAAGAGCTGGCGGGGCTGCTCGGGCTCGACCGTTTCGCCTTCCTGCGCCAGTTCAAGAAGCGCAGCGGCATGACCCCCTACGCCTGGCTGAAACGGCTGCGGCTGGAGCAGGGCAAGCGGCTGCTGGCGAGCGGGATGGCGGTGAGCGAGGTGGCGCTGGCGGTCGGTTTCTTCGATCAGAGTCACTTCCACCACGGCTTTCGGCAGGCATTCGGTCTGACGCCCGCCGAATTTCGTGCCCAGATGCAATCTTTTACAAGCCGCGCTCCCCGCTGATCCGCCATGCTGGCTCTCCGTCGTTAAAGCGAGAGTTGTTATGCTGACCAGTCTGTTCGTTACCCTTGGCCTGATGCACCTGATTGCATTGGCCAGCCCCGGCCCCGATTTTGCCCTGATCCTGCGTACCAGCCTGCACCGGCCGACCGCCCTTGGCGCGGCGCTGGGCATCTCGCTGGCGATCATGGTGCACGCCACCCTCAGCCTGACCGGCATCAGCATGCTGATCGCCAGCCACCCGCTGCTGTTTATGGTGATCAAGTGCTGCGGCGCCCTCTATCTGGGCTGGTTGGGGTGGGGTGCCTTGATGGCGGCTCGCCAACCGAGCAGCACCGTCATGGCCAGCGCCGCCAATGAGCTGCACGGCTGGGGCAGGGGTGTGCGCACTGGCCTCGCCACCAACCTGCTCAATCCCAAGGCGCTGGTGTTCTTTATTGGACTGCTGGCGGCCATGGTGACGCCAGAGGTGGATGGGGTGACCCGCAGCCTGCTGGTGGGCGAGCTCTTCATCATCTCCCTCTGCTGGTTCGGGCTGCTGGCGTGGAGCCTCTCTACCGATCGCGCCCAACGGCTGCTGCAACGGGTGCAACGACCACTCAATCTGGTCACCGGCGTGCTGTTTGCGGTGGTCAGCCTCTCCATTCTGGTGAGCATGGGGGGCGAGATGTTGGCATGATAAGTTGGCGCATGAGCCATACTCCAGCAAGGTATACCAATCAGGAGTGCCAGGCCATGCGTCTACTGCCTCTCTGCTGGTTGCTGGGGATGACCCCGGCGCTGGCGGCTCCGGTTCAGCTCAAATTGCTTGAATGGGGCTATTTGCCAGCGGGTTATGAACAGCTGTTTGCCGACTATGCCAAAGCCAACGGGGTGGATGCGACGGTCAGCCGGGTCGAGCCGCTGCTGACCGATTTTGACAGCGTCTACCACGCCTTGCGCACCCGCAGCGCCGATGTGGTGATGCCGACCAGCTACTTCTACAAGGCCCATCACCAGCCGCTATTCAAACTGCTGCTTCCCATCGATTTCAGCCGCCTGCATCACTATGCCGAGGTGAGACCTGCCCTCAAGAACACCGAGTATGACAAGCAGGGGGAGCGCAACTACTCGGTGCCCTTTGCCTACGCCATGTTCAGCCTCGCCTACGACAGCAAACAGGTGTCGCAGGTGCCCACCAGTTGGAAGGTGCTGGCGAAGGGGTTGCCACCGGGCCAGTTTGCCGAATTCTGCGACCAGTTCGAGCCGCTGCTCTTTTCGGTACTGCTCTCCCTTGGCAAGTCGCCCGCCCTGTTTGCCAGCGGCGAGATGCTGGCCGACAAGAAGTTGCAGCAGGAGGTGGCGGAGCAGCTCTCTCAGCGGCTGCAATCCAGTCGTGGCTTCTGGTTCAATCAGCTCAATCGTTGCGAGGATCTGCGTCAGCAGACCTTCGCCACCACTTGGGGATTTGAATTGGTGGAGTGCAACAAGCAAAACAACCAGCAGTGGCGGATCGCCATGGTGCAGGAGGGGGCCATCTATGCCCTTGATTCCCTCTCCATTGCCCGTCATGTCGGGGAGGACCCCGAGCGGCTCAGGGCCGCCTACCTGTTGATCGACTTTATGCTGAGCGTCCCGTTGCAAAATCTCATGTTGGTGGGGATGCCCACTGTCTCGGCCAGCAATGCCGCCTCCCGGCCGCCCCTCAGCCCGCAGGAGCAAGCGGTGCTGCCGGATCGCCCGTTGCCGGAGTTTGATGAGCGGCTGCTGGTGCCCGCGCTGCCCGCTCATATCAAGAATCGCTACAAGCGGATGGTGCAGCAGGCGATCATCGCCAGCGGCAAGGGGGCGCTGGTCAAGCAGTGCCCCTGGGATCTGGATAACTGACCCTTGGTGCCCTGCCGCTTATCCGACGGCAGGCACGTCTGCGCCATTCACTCTGATAACCCCTCATGGTGGTCGCGTACATGGTTTGCTACCACCGCACCTGAATGAAGGCATCTCTTGCCAACACTGACAGCAACCTGTCGCAAGCCAGACCTCGTCAACACAGCGGGGCTTGGTGTTTCTGAGCCGTTTGTGAATGAAAAAGAGGCCAACATGGCCTCTTCTTGTTCAGTCTGGCTGCTTATTGAGTTGCATCATCCTCGTCATCCTCGTCATCCTTGCTTGGGCAGTGTTGTTGACCGGGAAGAGTGGCCTTGTTGCCAAGCAGCAGGATCTTCAGGCTCTGGTCTGCACAGCTGGCATAATAGATCTGACCATGCTGGCTGGTCTGTTCTACCTTGACCAGTCTGGCGGAGGCACCAAAGGCATTCCTCATCTCCTCCGCACCCGAAAAGGGGGTTTTGCTGTCAAATTCACCACCCAATATCAGTGCAACCGAGTCAGGTGCCAGCTTGATCTCGTTGGCTTGCACGCTCGGGATGGGTGAGCGAGGGTATGGCCAGTCTGCGCAGACATTGAAATTATCCCGTGCCGCAGCGCCAGCTCCCTGCCATGCAGGCTCTGCCAAATCCAGCTCCTGCCAGCTGTAGGGGCGAGAGTTATCCGCGCAGGTGATGGCCATAAACAGGGGGCGGCTTATCAACCCGGCTGCTGACGAGCCACCGTCAGCATTATGGGCCAGCCTGGCCAGCAGTTGGGTTGCATCATCCTGTTGCCAGAAGATCGCCTGATCCGGGTGGGGGTCTTCGACACTGTCCGCGATAATATTGTTCCATGTGCTTTTATCTATCTTGTTGCCAGCATTGTCGGTATATAAACCGGTATCCATAATGCTGTTGTTAATCACCCCACTTTGTTGCAATGCCGAGTGGCCAAAGCGCCAGTTGATGATTGCTCTGTGGTTGTTGCCGTCCATCTTTAATGTGGACACGTAATCGGTAGTGACTGGGGATACGGGCGAATCGATAATAATATCGGCAACATGCTCCGGGTGGCGATAAGCATAAAGAGCAGCCACTCGGGTACCGTAAGAGATCATGAATGGGGTTATTTTTTCCAGTTTCAGATATTGGCGCAGGTTGTCCATATCCTCAACAATGGTATTTGCACCAAACATTGATCCATATTTCTGAAATATGCTGCCACACTGTTTTGAAATAAAGTTGTTTATAGCTTTTTCATTGCTATTGGCTGTGTTATCTGCAGGCTGATCCGGCATTGCAGCGATCTCTTTGTCCAGCAGTGCCACAACTTCAGCGGGTTTCATTGCGGGCTTCACTGTGGATTTATCTGTCAGCAGGCAGGTTCGCAACTCGTGCGCCAGGGCGCTGTAGCCTGTACCTCGAGGGTCAAATGTGACCACATCGTAATGCTTCAGGATGTCGGGATCGATGATATCGAGCATCAATAGTGCATTACGCATGCGCGGAGTCGCATCAGCCGGGCCGCCCGGGTTGAAAAAAATGGTGCCGCGGCGTTCAGCCGTCGCCTTGTAATGCACGTAGAAGATGTTAAAAGATTTCTTTTGAGAGGGGGTTTGGCGTTGTTGGGTGTCGCTTGTTGATTGCTGCGAGGGGAAATAGTCACAGCTGACCCGGTTTGCTATCTCCGCTAAATCCGGCCCCCACTGGTGCTTCAGGTCATTGCATACTTCTGCAGGATTATACTTGGCCGGAAAATGCGTGGTTTTAGGGGTAGGCTGCACGGACGAGATGATTTTATCCGGGACACTGTTTGCAGTTGTTCCAGACTTATTATCTTCACCACCGCACGCAGTTAATACTGAGGCGGACAATATAATAGTTAATAACTTTATTTTCATATTTTACTCTCCTGACGTTCAGTCAAAATATCAAATTACTGAAATTGAATCCCAGTTTAAGTGTTTCAATATGTTGCTATGAAAAACGACATTGAAGATCAGCGTGATGTATTGATGGTTATGTTATTTATCTGGCGCCAGTTGGTTTTTTCCGGGCAAACGATAGTGCGACCGGCAGGTAATATGGGACTGATTATCCCGCATTATGTTGTTGGCCACAGAGGGGACTCACCTGTACAAAATGACGGCAATTGTGACAACTTGGATGTGAGCTGAACAATCTCGATCTGTCGCTTGTGGGAAGGTTGCGAATAGGTTATTTCTCTGTCAATTGGGGGCGTTCAGCGTGGGCTCTCCAGCGAGCCGGATAACATCCGTAGCAAAAACAATTGAGAAGAATGCAGGAGCAAATATGAAAAAGGTCTTGATGGTTGCCATTGCTGCGGCCCTTCTGGGTGGCTGCGCCGTAAAAAATCAGGTCTCCTACAGCTTGCAGTCGCTGCAGACGGTCCCCCTCAGCGCCTTCCAGCCGAGCGAGAGCAACCCCAACCAGCGTGTCTACAAGGAGCCCGGTGTTGATCTGCGCCAGTACAATCAGGTGCTGCTCGACCCGCTGCAGTTTATCCGGCAGGAGAATGGCCAGTGGTACCTGCTGACCGCCAACGAACAGAACCAGATTGGCCGCTACTACCACGACAAGTTCCAGAGCGAGCTGATCAGCCACGGCGTCAAGATCGCCACCGCTCCCGGCCCGGGGGTAATGCGGATCCAGGCCGCCGTCACCAACTTCGACCTGACCCGCCCCGACCCCAAACTGCGTGACCTGATGCCAGCCAAGATTGCCATCAACGTCACCCGCGAAGTGATCGGCAAGGAGCCCTATCTGCTCAAGGTGGGCAGCATGGCCCAGTTGCTCGACTCCCAGAGCGGCAAGCTGCTGGTACGGGTGATGGATGCCCGCGAAAGCCCGGATACCACCCACAAGGATGCGCCCATCACCGCCGAGGAGATGGAGAAGATGATCGACCAGTGGGCTGCCAGCCGCGCCAAACAGCTGGCGGACAATATTGGAAAATAAGAGCGGAAAATAAGAGCGGAAAATAAGCATCGGCAAATCGGTGCCGACAAGATCGAGAGGGGGAGCCAGCGGCTCCCTCTTTTTTGTCTGCATTTTTTGTCCGCGCCGCAGCCAGTGGCATGGCCGCGCAGCCCTTGCGGGATGGGGGATCACCCCGCCGCCGAGTCCGCCGTTGTGCCGTCAGCGGCGCTATAAGCCCGCCGATTTCTGCTTTTCTCCCCCATATTCTGGCAGTTAGGATGACCCCTCCCGTGACCGCATTCTCATAGCATAAGGAACCACTATGACCCGTCACCCCAGCATCAAACACTGGAGCGAGCTGCAAGAGCAGGAGCCGCGCTACTACTCCGGCAGTCAGGAGCCTCTCTCGCGCGGTTGCGCCCTCGGCAAGCACTTTGGCTTTAGCCGCATCGGCATTCACCACGAGATCGTCGAGCCCGGCCATCGCACCAGCTGGCCCCACGCCGAAAAGACCGAGGACGAGTTTGTTCACGTGCTGGAAGGCACTCCCGATGTCTGGCTCGATGGGGTGCTCCATCGCCTGCAACCGGGCGACTCGGTCGGCTTCAAGGCCGGTGACGGGCTGGCCCACGCCTTTATCAACAACACCGACGAGACTGTCCGGCTGCTCTGCATCGGCGACACCGATCGGGAGGACAACCGCATCCACTACGCCGTTCACCCCGAGCGCAACATCACCCTCGGCAAGCTGCACTGGGACGACGTGCCCGAGCGCGAACTGGGGGAGCACGACGGCCTGCCCGACAAGCTGCGCGAGAGCAACGGCCCCTTCTAGCAAAGGGTGATGGCCACCCGATGGGGTGGCGTCTCGTTCTGGCGACTATCCTTTGGGACTCAATCCAGCAAGGAGGTGGTCATGACAACAGGAACAGTGCGACTGCATCGCATCATCAAGGCGCCGCCGATGCGGGTCTATCGGGCCTTTATCGAGGCGCAGGCGCTGGCCAAATGGCTGCCACCCCACGGCTTCACCTGTCAGGTGGCGCATCTGGAGGTCCGGGTGGGCGGCTCATTCCGGATGTCCTTCACCAATTTTGCCAGTGGCCAAGCCCACGCCTTTGGCGGTGAATATCTTGAACTGGTGCCGGGCGAGCGCCTCCGTTACACCGACCGTTTCGACGATCCCGGCCTGCCCGGCGAGATGCACGTGACCATCATCCTGACCGCGGTGAGCTGTGGCACCGAGCTGGCCGTGGTGCAGGAGGGGATACCGGAGGTCATTCCGCTGGAGATGTGCTATCTCGGTTGGCAGGAGTCGCTGGCCCAGCTGGTGGCGCTGGTCGAGCCCGATATCCCGGGCTAGTGGCCGACATGTGGCGGGGAGCCTGAGCCCGTCATCGGGCGCTGCTTGCGCCGCGACATATGCCCCATCAAACAACAAAGCCTGCCGCTTGGCAGGCTTTTGCTATCTGGCTGGCCCCGTGTGGGGGCGCGGTGCTTATTGCAGGTTGAGCCCGCCCAGATAGTCGCGCTTGCCGAGATCGACCCCGGCCTGGCGCAGCAGGGCATAGGTCATGGTGAGGTGGAAGTAGAAGTTGGGAATGCCGTACTCATGGACGCAGGTATGGCCATCCATCCCCTTGCCGCCCGCCCAGTGGGGCACGTAG
Source organism: Aeromonas finlandensis (assembly GCF_000764645.1). GTDB lineage: Bacteria > Pseudomonadota > Gammaproteobacteria > Enterobacterales > Aeromonadaceae > Aeromonas > Aeromonas finlandensis. The sequence goes on along the minus strand of NZ_JRGK01000264.1, from coordinate 4,429 downwards.
CGGGCGCTGGCATACTGGCTGTAGTCCGCATCCAGCTTGCTTTGCAGATAGGTGATGGTCTTGCCGATATGGACGCGCAGATCCGCCATGGTCTTGGGGTCATCCCCCAGCACCGGCGGCTGGCTGTGGCTGGCAGTGGCCACCACGGAACGGGCCGAATCGCAGCAGATCAGCACCTGTTTGCTGAGGGGCAGCATATCGACGATCAGCCGCTCGCCGAAGAAGTTCTCCACGTTGAACTGCTTCGCCTCGGCATGGGCCGCGGCCTTGGCCAGACAGTGGTCGAGGTTGGTCAGCATCTTGATAAACTGGGCGGTAATGTCGCGATTCATAAGCACTCTCCATCTTGTTGAAACAGCGGCCGCTTGCGTGGCCGCGGTGAATGAGACTGGCTAATCGGCCACCAATATACTCCATCCCCTCGCCGGTTCGATCCCGTGGCGACAAAAAGGGCAGGGGAGGCGTGCGCCACACGACAGACGGTGGCGATCAGCGGGAGGCGTGTTGCCAGTAGAACGCCAGCCCCACCCCCACGATCCCGATCAGCCAGTAGAGCGGCTGCCACTGTTCGGGCGAATCGACAAATTTGGCGATGGTCATGCAGGCCGAGGCGGTGCAGACCACCCCCACCCAAAGCCGCCAATAGCGCGGAAAGTGGGTAATCAAATCGATGAGATCCAGCAGATCATCGATCAGTCGCAGCGGTGACATGTCAGCCCTCCTTTGGTGTGCGGCCGGTTGCCATCCGCTTCAGCTTGGCATGGTGCGCGGGTGGGCGGTATCTGTGACCGTGATACCAAGCCGCGGTAAAAAGGTGGCCATCTGGGCGGGGCTGGGCTTTTCCGTCGCCCTGAGTCCCTCATCGCCACTTTTTTGATCTGTGACATACATCACCCTTTTTCAGGGGCGTAGGCTGAAGTCCGTTGTCCTGGACATACGCCTGCGCATCCGCCAGGACCCTAGAAAAGGAGAATGAAATGAAGATCTATGACCGTAACCGCAATGTGCTGAACCTGGGTCAGCGCGTCATGATTGCCGCCACCGGCGCAGTCGATTTTCTCAAAGAGGCCCACACCGACAACATGACCCCCTATCAGGCGGAGCATGAGAAGTGCGTGCTGCTGGCCAACACTCAAGAGCGTTACGCGCCCATCGAGTTGATTAGACTAGGCTGATCCCTTTCCCTGTCACCCTACTCTTTACAATTCACCCGGCCGCCGCACCTGACGGCCGGGTTTCTGATTTCCCTTCCCGGTGTTGCCCACCCTTCTAATGCATCGCTTCAAGCCGGAGTCGTCTGGGAGATGACGTCTGCTTTAGCAACATAACATGACCTAGACTGCGTAATTTTCTTGTCGGAGGTGCCGGTTGTAGAGCCATCCGGTCACCAGCGTGTCCACCGCAATACCGCACCCAAAGAGAATCGCTATGCCATTGAGTGATGGCGTCAACCAGCCTTGCAGGTAGCACACATAGGCGGAGCCATAGACGGTGATGTTGGTGATCACCGATTGAATGGCCAAATAACGGGTCTGTCCCCGACCATACAGGACGCTATCCATGCAGGTGTTGAACATGAACAGCATGTAAAACGGCAGCGAAAGCAGGATCAGGTGAAGATGCTGGGTGATTGCGGTGTTGAGGATGTTTCTGATGAACCATTCATAACCCGGCGAGAGGAGTATCCATGCAATTGCAATGAGGACGCAGGTGGTGAAGTAGCCAAGCATTTTGTCCCAATGCGGGAGCTTGTCTCCTTGTGACACATCTTGCTTGATGAGATCTGCCATCGGTAAAAACGGAAGCAGTAACCATCCCCATATAAAGCTGTTGGCAACCCAGAATGTCCCTTGTTCTTCGACAACATTGACCATTCTGATGATGAAAATGAGAAAGAACGCATTCCGTATCAATGAGTCCATACCGCTCCATTTGCCAACTCGGAACCACTCCCGCATCCATCCGAAGTCGGCTTGAACATGCAAGTCAGCAGAGGTGAGCCGGTATTTCTGCCTGACAACCCTGAGCGCATAAACGAGCGTGCAAATGCTTGCCACTATGTTGCTGTACGCGATGCCGTTGACCCCTAGCCGCAAGCTAAATTCCAGCTGGCTGAGCAGGAGTGTATCAAGGGTGACACTGACCAGAATCTGGATGGCAAGAACGGTATATATGACACGGCGCCAGTCTTGCAGGACGAAGAATATGGTCAGGAAGCGAACCGCATTGAAGAGTGTCGTGGCAATCATTTCGAGGCGGATATAGTCCACGGTGGCCGCAACTTGTTCCGGACTTTGAGCCATAGCCTGCACCAGTGGCATAGCGAAGAGTGCAATGAGACCCGTAAAGAGGGAGTAGATACCGACGGTGACAATGAGGCCTGTTTTGAGCTTGTTCAGTGTGGCGTCACGCTCATGGAGTGTTTTTCCCAAGAGATAGAACAACGGCAGAATCAGCGCTTCCTGCACCACTTCCAGCCCCAGATTGACCCAGGCCAGCTGGCTTGCAATGTTGACTCCCCACTCTGTCGGGAGATCGCCAAGGTAGTAGATGCGCGTAGTGGTATAGATGGTCGGCAAGGCGGCTGTGATCAAAAGCGCCAAGTAGAGAGGCCAATTGATCCTGCTTAGAGATGCGCGGGTTCTAATAGCCAGTCGGTTGGCGTGGGCGTGGTTCATAAATCCAGTAGGCACTGATAATCCTTGGCGATGTCGTCAATTTGCAGAGAGGTGCTGGGGCGAATATCGAAACATATTCGGATGATCGCGTCATTAAAAACCAACTCAATCAGCTGGCTGGCCACAGCTGAAAGACAAGATAAATCATGGGCTTCCTGCTGGCGTCCCTCTTCACGCTGAATCGCGGGCTCGTATCTTTGAGTCGGCCAACCCCTTGTTGGCGCCTGTGATAGCAGCCCCGAGCCCTGAGTTGCAGCCAAAACGGTTGGTATAAATTTAATTTATAGATTTCGCGAAAATGACCTCGTTTTGTCTTATGCGGACAGGCGGCAATCCACAAGCTCCCATCTGGCTGCCAGCGGGGCGCTGGAGGGCAATGGCCGATTTGGCGAGAGGGATGATAGCGACAGGGGAGGTTGCCAAATGCTGAAAAATTGAGCCGAGTCACACCCCGCTCGATTTGAGCGATTGTCAGCCAGTGCAGGCTCATGCGAACCTTTAATTCCCGTTAACGCACTAAAAAATAACGACTATGTTCAGGCAAATAATGATGGGGGCCGCCCTGCTGTCGGCGGCGCTGCTTTCCGGTTGTGCTTCCGTACCCATGGCCGATGCCACCGCAGACGCGCAGGCCAAGCAGTTTGTGGCGCCCAGGGATGCGGCCAACCTCTATATCTATCGCAACGAAACCTTCGGGGCGGCCGTTAAAATGCCGTTGCTGGTGGATGGCATGGCGGTCGGCGATACGGTGGCCCACAGCTATATCCTCAAACAGGTGACGCCGGGCAGCCACACCATCACCTCCAAGTCGGAGAACGATGCCACCCTGACCCTCAGCACCGAGGCGGGTAAAAACTACTACGTCTGGCAAGAGGTCAAGATGGGCCTGCTGATGGCCCGCTCCAAGCTGAGTCAGGTCAGTGAAGAGGAAGGTAAGCAAGGGGTGGTGGAGAGCAAGTTGGTTAAGTGACCAGAGGCTTCCACCAAAAACAAGGCGTAGCTCCACCAGTTACGCCTTTGCCCGAAAGTGGGTGTTCCAGATTTCCTGTCCATGTAGGTTCGATTAGCGAAGCGTAATCGGACGATCGCGTAATCGAACATCCGCACCATCACAGCCCGCAAGCAGATCGACGTGAGGCAAGACTATGCTTGGTTTTTCGGTCTCAACGAGGGGAAAAGGATGGCCAATTGGCGGCGGGCATGGTGGCCCGGAGGAACCTGGTTCTTTACCGTCAACCTGCTGGAGCGGCGCAACAACCGGTTGCTGGTGGAGCAGATCGACCTGCTGCGCCACAGCGTTGCCAAGGTGCAACAGGCTCACCCTTTCGCCATTCACGCATGGGTAGTGTTGCCCGACCATCTCCACTGCATTCTCTCTTTGCCGGAGGGGGACACCGATTTCCCCCTGCGTTGGCGGCTGATCAAAAGCCACTTTTCCCGCGCCTTGCCGGTGAACGAGCGGCGCAGCCAGACCCGGTTACGCCACGGGGAGCGGGGCATTTGGCAACGCCATTATTGGGAACACCTGATCCGGGATGAGCAGGATTACCGCCACCATATGGACTACGTCCATATCAACCCGCTCAAGCATGGTCATGTCACCCGGGTGGCCGATTGGCCATATTCCACCTTCCATCGTTACGTGGCGAGCGGCGTCTATCCGCCGGATTGGTGCGGGTCGATGGATGGGGTGTTGGGGGGATTGGAGTAAACCCCTAAAAGGGTTGTTCCGTCGATTACGCGATCGTCCG